>JADLGU010000197.1 GCA_020849155.1 Rhodocyclaceae bacterium
CGGCCTCCAACGCGGTGATCGCCGCCTGCCGAGGCGAGTGGGTGCATCTGCTCGGTTCGGACGACGTGCTGTATCCGAACAAGGTGGCGCGCATCCAGCAGGCCATCGCCGAATGGAACTGCCCCGATCTCGCGCTGGTGCATGCCGACGCCGATTACATCGACCAGGCTGGTCGCCGGCTGGCGCGCCAGCCACGCAAATCCCGCCCGCCCGAGGGTCCGGAACGGGAAGCCTGGCGCTGGCTTTTCATGGGCAGGCACTATGTGTTCAATCCGACCCTGGCCTTGCGCCGGGAGGCGCTGCTTTCCATAGGCGGATTCGATCCCAGCCTGCCCCAGGAGGATCTGGACTGCTTCCTGAGGCTCTCGGCGCGATTTGCGATCGCCCGCGTGCCGGAGATCCTCGCGAGTTATCGCAAGCACCCGGCCAACAACCTCCGACGCAGGGCGAGAGTGCTAGGCGCCTTGTTTATGACCTATGGCAAATTCCTGGATGAATATCCCGGGCTGCTGGGGGAGGACGATATCCGGAGGCACTTCCGGCTGAATCTGAAGCGTTTCTGGCGGCGCATGCGCAGGCAGCGGCCATGGCTGCTGCCTGTCGTGGCAGGGGCTTTATTGAAAAGTTATTGGCGCACCCCCGGCCCTGGGGATTACCGGCGTTGTGGCCGGCAGCTGCAGGAAGTGGCTGTCTGAGTTCCTGTATCATTCACACTTTTCGCTTGGCAAACCGATGTCGTTTCCGTCCCTGTTTTCAATCGTCATCCCCGTCTACAACGAGGCGGAGAACATCGAGCCGATGGTGCGCGAGATCCAGGCCGCCTTCGCCGGCCGGGCGGAAGCCTACGAGGTGATCTTCGTCGATGACGCCAGCACGGACGGCAGCCCCGCCGTGCTGCAGCGACTGACTTCCGAGACGGGCGGCGTCGTGCGCAGCCTGCGCCACCGCCGCAATTTCGGCCAGAGCGCCGCCGTGGCGACCGGCTTCCGCGCCGCGCGCGGCGAGTGGATCGGCACGCTGGACGGCGACGGCCAGAACGATCCGGCCGACCTGCCGCACATGCTCGACGAAGCGCGCCGGCTCGGCGTCGATTGCGTCACCGGCGTGCGCGCCAAGCGCCAGGACAACTTCATCCGCAAGCTCTCTTCCCGCGTCGGCAACGGCTTCCGCAACTGGGCGACGGGCGACCGCGTCACCGACAGCGGCTGCGGCGTGCGCGTCGTGCGCGCCGCCTGCACGCGCGAGCTGCCGGTCTTCAACGGCCTGCACCGCTTCATGCCCACGCTGTTGCGCAGCAAGGGCTTCACGGTCGCCGAATCCGCGGTGAACCATCGCCCGCGCCTGCGCGGCGTCTCCAAGTACGGCGTGCACAACCGTCTCTGGCGCGGCATCCGCGACTGCTTCGGCGTGCGCTGGTTCGGCGCGCGCGCCGTCCCGGCCGAGCGCCTGGAGGGCGGCGCGGAGCAAGGGCGCGGGCGATGAGCCTGCAGGAGCGGGACGTCGGCGACGGCGCCGATGCCATCCCGGAGGGGGCCGAAGACGACATCGAGCTGGAGTCGGTGGCGCCGGGCTTCAGCAAGGAACTGCGCCGCCTCCTGATTCTCCTCGCCGCCGCCGCCGCCGCGTTCGGCCTGCTCTACTTCACGCCCGTCGGCGCCATCGTCCGCGACATCCATCAGCTGCGCGCCTTCCTCGCCGGCGACGACCTGTGGGCCGAGACCGTCTATGTCCTGCTCGTCGTCGGCCTCGTCGCCATCGGCGTGCCGCGCCTGATCTTCTACGTCCTCGGCGGGCTGGCCTTCGGTTTCTGGCAGGGATTGGTCCTGGCGCAGGTCGGCGCCGTCATCGGTTCCTGGCTGACCTTCTGGGCGGTGCGCCATGGCGGGCGCGCCTGGGCCGAGCGCCATCTCGGCGACCATCGCCTCCTCGGCCGCGCCTTCCGCGTGCGCTCCTCGGTGAAGGCGGTCGTGCTGATCCGCCAGCTGCCGCTCACCAGCGTCATGATCAACAGCGGCCTCGCGCTCTCCCAGGTCAGCGCGCGCGCCTTCCTGCTCGGCACCTTCATCGGCTATCTGCCGCAGGGCGTCATCGCCGCGCTGATCGGCAGCGGCGTGGTGGACGAAAAGGCGGTCGAGGGGCTGGGCAAGCTGGCCGCCGCCGGCATCGTCCTGCTGGTCGGCGCCTTCATGCTGTGGCGCTGGCGCGGCAAGCGGACGGGCGGATGAGCCGGTCAGACCGGCAGGACCGGCTGGTCTGGGCCGCGCTGGTCGGCCTGCTGGTGCTGGCCTTCTACGTCATCCGCCTGACGGGCCCTTCCAACCTCGAGGCCGACGCGCAGGACCGCAACGTCGGCTACGTCATGGATGTCGTCTGGCAGGGCCACTGGCTGGTGCAGCAGGACATCCGCGGCCGCATCATGTCGAAGCCGCCGCTGCACACCTGGGTGGCGTCGGCCTTCGCCGAAATCGGCGGCATCAACCGCCTCACGCTGACCCTGCCTTCCGTGCTCGCCGTGCTCGCCATGGCGCTGCTCGTGCTGGAAGTCGGACGCCGGCGCTACGGCGTACTGGCGGGTGGCCTGGCCGCCCTGGCTGTCGTCCTGGCCCCGATGATGTCCAAGCACATCGCCCTGGTGCGCACCGACGCGCTGTTCGCGCTGGCCGTCGCCCTCGGCGCCTTCGCCGCCCATCGCGCCTGGGCGCGCGGCGCAGGCTGGACCTGGTTCTGGTTCTGGGCCGCGCTCGCCACGCTCATCAAGGGGCCGCTCGGCCTGGCGCTCGCCGCCATGGGCATGCTGGCCTGGTTCTGGGAGCGGCGCGCCGATCCGGCCACGCCGCTGCCCGGCGGTTCGCACCGGGCGGGCATCGGCCTTTTCCTGCTGCTGGTGCTGGGCTGGCTCGTGCCGGCCATCCTCTCGGCCGGCCAGCCGCTCATCGACAAGCTGTTCTTCCAGGAGCTGGTCGGCCAGGCTACCGGCATGGGCAAGGGCGGCTATCCCGGGCAGAACCTGACCCGGCCGACGCTGTATTTCGTCCTGCGCTTCCTGCCCTTCAGCCTCTTCGCGCTCTACGCCCTGTGGCGCATCGCGCGTCGTCCCGCAGCGGATCCCGCCGAGCGGCGCTTCGAGCGCTTCCTCTTCTGCTGGATCGTCGGCGGCATCGTCCTCTTCTCGCTCGCCTCGCACCACCGCGGCGACCTGCTGCTGCCGCTGTGGCCGGCCGCGGCGCTGCTCGCCGGGCGCGAGATGGCGCGCGCAGCCGAACGCATCGGCACGCGCGCGACGGTCGCCGTGCTGGCGGGACTGACTTTTTTCTTCCTCGGCGGTGCCTGGTGGAACTACCATGCGAAGGCCGCGCAACAGGGCGAGGAAGTGCGTTATACCGTCGAGACGGAGCGCGCCGCCGCCGCGCTGGCGGCATCCGGCCTGGATGTCCGGGCCATCCGCCACCTCGACACGCCGGTGACGCTGCAGCTCGTCCTCGGCACGTTCAGCACCTGGATCGGGGAGGAGGAGGCCTTGCGGCTGGCGGGCGGCGCGGCGCCGGCGCTGCTGGCGGTGGAATCGCCCGGGCAGTTCCCGCGCCTGTTCGGCCCGCAGGGGCCGCCGATGCGGGAAGCGTTCCGCTGGCCGGCCGATTCGGGTGCGGGGAAGCCGGCGCTGCAGGTGTTCAGGACGGGGGAGGGAAAATGATCGGGCGGCTGGCAGGGTGGATGCAGGCGATCGGGCCGGTGCGTGCGGCTTTCCTCGGCAGCCTGCTGCTGTCGGCGGTTGCAGTGTGGAACACGCCCGTGCTCAACCGCGACGGCATGTTCTACGTCGAGTGGGCGCGGGAGATCGCCGGCCACGGCATCGAGGGTGCCGGGCAGAACGGGCTGCTGCTGGCCTTGCTGCCGGCGGCGATTGCCGCCGGCAGCGCCTTGACAGGCCTCGGCCACGAAACTGCCGCCCACCTGCTCAATGCGCTTTTCATGGCGGGCGCCTGCGGGCTGCTGGTGGCCATCGTGCGGCGGCGCCTGCCCGAGGCGGCCTGGGTTGCCTGCCTGGTCGTCCTGGCGATGCCCGGCTACAACGAATACCGCGGGCAGGTGCTGCGCGAATACGGACTGTGGTTCTTCGGCCTGCTCGCGCTCTGGCTGGCGGTGCGCTGGGAGGAAACCGGCCGCTGGCGCGAGGCGCTCGCCTGCCAGGCGGCCCTGTTCGCCGCCGCCCTGTTCCGCATCGAGGCGCTGGCCTACTTTCCGGCGCTGATGCTCTGGCAGCTGCTGGCGGCGCCTGCCGGCACGCGGTTGCGGCGCGCGCTCATGATCGGCTGCCTGCCGCTGGCCGGCGCGGCCGTGGCCGGCCTGCTCTTCGCCAGCGGGCTGGCGGCCGTGCCGCACCGGCTGGCCTACCTGTCCCAGGCATTCAACCCGCTCGCCAAGCTGCACGCCTTCAATGACGTGGCCGGCAGGATGTCCGACCTGCTGTTCGGCCACAAATACACGCGGGAGGAAGCCGCCTACGTCCTCTTCTTCGGCCTGCTCACCATCATCCCGGTGAAGTTCCTCAAGATGAGCGGCGTCCTCGTGGTGCCGATGGCCTATGCCTTCGCCGGACGCCGGCTGCGCGCCGCGCTGGCGCCCTGGCAGCCGCTGGGATGGATCTTCCTTGCCCACGCGCTGGCGCTGGCCGCCTATGTCACCTACCAGTACTTCCTCGTCGGCCGCTACGTCGCCATGCTGAACCTGCTGGCGGTGCCGTTCGCCGCCGCCGGGCTGGCGGCGCTGATGCGGCGTTTCCCCCGCTGGCGCGGGCTCATGGTCGCGCTGGCGCTGCTCACCCTGCTGGCCAACGTGGTGTCGTTCTCGCCGAAGAGCACCCAGATCGTCGAGGCCGGAAAATGGCTGGCGGTCAACGTGAAGGATCCTTCGCGTGTGTATGTGGACAATCCGCGCGTGGGTTTCTACGGGGGGCTCGGCTATGTCAGGAGCGGTCTCTTGCGCCATGAGGTGCCGACCCATGCCGAGGCCTTCGCGCAGAAGCGCTTCGACCTGTTCGTGCTGGACGTGCCACGCAAGGACGGGGAGGCGGAGCGCTGGCTGTCGGCGAACGGCTTCCGGGTCGTGCAGCGGTTTGCGAATCGCGCCGGCGATGCGGTGATCGTCGCGATTCCCGCCGGCGCTCAGCCGAGCCCGGCGACGATCGAGCGCAAGCGCTCGAACACCGGCCCGACGGAATAGTCAGCCTCCACGCGACGGCGGCCCGCCTCGCCCATCTGCCGGCGCCGCCCGGCATCGCTGGCCAGGCGGCCGATGCGATCGGCCCACTCGGCGGGGGACGATGCCAGGAATCCCGTTCCGCCCTCGACAATCACCTCGCTGTTGGCGCCGGCGTCCGAGGACACCACCGGCAGGCCGGCCGCCATGTACTGCAGCACCTTGAGGGCGCACTTGCCGCGGCTCCAGTCGTCGTCGCGCATCGGCGCGATGCCGACGTGCGAAGCGGCCAGTTCGCGCGCCTCGGTCTCGGCGCGCCAGGGAACGGGCAGCGTCGCCACGCCGCAGCCGGGCAGGTCGAAGTCGGCGACGATCTTCAGGCGCAGGTTGGGCACCCTGCCCGCGGCCGCCTGCAGCCACGGCATCGCCTCCGCCAGGTACTTGCGCGTCGAGTGGCTGCCGATCCACACCAGATCGAAGCGGTCCGCCGGCTGCTCCGCGGCGACGCGGTAACGCGCGGCATCGACGCAGGTGGGAATCACCGCCACCGCCGGGTTGAAGGCTGCGGCGCGCTGCGCCAGGAAGGCGTTGCCGGCGAGGACATGGTCGCAGGCGCGCGCCATCGCGGCGAAGCGCGCCATGCGCGTGCGCGAGGGCGTGCCGTCGGTGTTGCAGAAGATGGCGTCGTCGAAGTCGAAGACCAGCCGCCGCGATGCCCGCCGCAGCAGCCAGAGCAGGGGCGGCGGGAAGGTCTTGCGCAGGACGACGACGACATCGGCGCGGCGCGCCTGCCGCAGCATGGCGAAAAGGGCGCCGGCGCCGCCCGAGGCGGTGACATGCGATGGCTCGAAGCCGGCCGCCTGCCAGAGCGGGAAGAATTGCAGCGCGCGGTAGCGCGTCGACGAGGATTCGGCGCCCTTGGAGACGAACAGCAGCTGGCGGGAGGGGCGGCGGTCGGCGGGGAGGGTCATGTCACTTTCCCTTGCTGCCGGTCGGGCCGTTCGCGGCCGCATCCGCCCGCATCCTGGCCACCAGCGCCGCCCCGGCAAGCAGCGAGCCCTCGTAGGTCAGGTGGCCATAATCCCACGCCGTCAGCCGGATGCCGTCCGCGGTGGCCACCAGGGCTGTGCACTGGCCGTCCTCGCACAGCGAATCCAGCAGGGAGACCCACGCCGCCCCCTGCCTGCGCGCCGTCTCCGCCAGCCGCGCGTCGATCCCGGCCAGTTCCCCGTGCCGGTTCGACGGCAACAGCCGGGGCAGTTCGGCGAGCGTCATGTCGTGCTGGTACATTCTGCCCGCCACGATTTCCGGCAGCGACGGCCGCCATTGCGGCAGCGAACCGACGAGGACGACTTTCGCGCCGGCCTGCTTCAATCGGAGCAGGGTCTGTTCCAATGTGGGGATGAGCCTTGCATCCTTGGCATAGCGCCGCCAGTTGGCATGCAGGATGACGACGGGGGATCCGGCCTGGCGGACCAGCGCGAAGACGCGGTCGTTGACGCTGCGGCAATAGGCGCGGTCGCTCGCCTGGTAATCGAGCAGCGGCGGGCATCCCGCCGCGCTCAGGTGGGCCTTGGGGGCGGCGCCGAGCGCATCGAAGATGCCCATGTGCAGGGAGGCCGCATGGGAATCGCCCCAGACGAGCACGGCATTGGCCTGGCCGGTGAAATCGGCGTGGCAGCGCCCGTCGTGCACCCTGTCTTCGCCGATGAAGCAGCTGCCGCTCTGATAGTGCCTGCCCAGCTCGGGGTACTTGAGCAGCGACAGGATCGCCTTCTGTTCCGGGTTGTAGCGGAACCGCGCGCCCTTGCTCGCGTCCAGCGCAAGACCTGCGGCAAAGAGCAGCAGGGACGCAAGCGCCGCAGCCTTGAAGACCGTCGCGCGGGACATCCGCTTCCGGTCCCTGAACGGCATTTCGACGAATCGCCAGGACAGGGCGGCCAGGGCCAGGGCGGCCGCGCTGAGCAACAGGTAGAAGGAAGCGGAGAGCTCGCCCGGGCTGCGTAGCCGGGCGAAGGCGAAGAGGGGCTGGTGCCAGAGATAGGCCGAATAGGAAATCAGGCCGAGGCCGACCGGGAGCCGGGCGGAGAGCAGTCTGCCGGCCAGCGTGGCCTGGTTGGCGAAGGCGAGGATCAGGGCCGTGCCCGCCGTCGGCAGCAGGGCAGGCAGGCCGGGCACGGGCGTGGCGGCGTCGAAGCGGAACACCGCATAGGCGATCATGGCCAGGCCCGAGGCGGAAGCCGCCTGCCGGAGCACGCCGTTCAGTCCCGGCGCGGCAGCGAGGCGGCTGCCCGCGAGCGCCACCATGCCGCCGAGCAGCAGCTCCCATGCCCGCGTCGGGGCCAGGTAGAAGTTGGCGGAGGGATGGTGGCGCCATGCCCATTCGCTCAGCGCGAGCGAGGCCAGCGCGGCCAGCAGCATGGCGAAGCCGAGCCGGCGGCGGCCGAGGAACCAGAGCAGCATGATGGTGAGCGGATAGACGACGTAATACTGCTCCTCCACCGCCAGGCTCCAGGTGTGCAGCAGGGGCTTGTCCTCGGCATCCGGGCCGAAATAATCGCTTTCATGCCAGAACAGCAGGTTGGAAATGAAGAGGACGACGGCCATCAGGCTCTCGCCGAAGTCCTCCAGCTTCTCCGGCATCATCCACAGCCAGGCCGGCAGGAGGCAGGCGCCCATCACCGTGAACAGGGCCGGCAGGATGCGCCTGACGCGCCGCTCGTAGAACCTGAGCAGGCTGAAGGTGCCGGCCTCCTTCTCGCCCAGGATGATGTTCGTGATGAGGTAGCCGCTGATCACGAAGAAGACGTCGACGCCGACGTAGCCGCCCTTGAAGGCGTCGAAGCCGGCGTGGAAGAAAATGACGGGAAGGACTGCCACGGCGCGCAGCCCGTCGATTTCCCTGCGGTAGTTCAACTAGCCCTCCGCCGGGCCGCCCCAAGGAGGGCGGAAGTCAACAACATGGACGCCGCGCAGCGGCTGAACCGTCGTCACCCCTTTCCTCGGGAAAGGGGCTGGGGGATAGGCCGTCATCTAGCCACCTTTGGCGGGAGCGGGCTTCCGGCCGACCATGCTGACCATGACCGAGGGGAAGACGCAGCGGTGGCCGAGCAGCTTCTTCATCCATCCCGCCTTCCTGAACAGGCCGATCAGGTTGGCGGACATCGGCCCGAGCAGCCTGCGCGTCTCGGGGTTCTTCGAGCTGAGCCTGATGCAGAACAGGTTGCCGTCGAGCGGCGCCGCATCGCCCTTGCGGCCGGTAAAGGCGGCTCCCGGCACGGCGGAAAAATCGAGGTTGGGGAAGAGGACGCGGATGCCGCTGGGCGTGAAGCGCCAGTAGTCGTCCGGGAAGCCATGCAGTTCCCACACGAACGGCGCGCCGATCACCAGGTTGCCGCCCTCGGCGAGCAGCGCCTCGATGTTCTGCGCCATCCTGAACGGGTTGCGGCAATGTTCGAGCACGCTCATGCAGATGATCGTGCCGAAGCGGCGCCCGCCCAGGAGCCTGTCCAGGGTCTCGAAATCCTCGGTCAGGTCCAGCACGAGGTCCACACCCTTGCCCGCCTGCATGTCGATGCCGACGTAGTCGGCCGCCGGAAAGAGCGCGCGGAAATCCTGTGTATTACCATAGTCCCTGCTGCCGACCTCGAGCACCGGGCCCTCGAGCGCGTGCGCGACGGATTTTACGTACAGCAACTGGTTTGCATCGCCCATGGAGAGCCGTCCTGGCAGCTAAGGCTGCGGGTAGAAAGAATATGGATCATTCGCCAACCGACCGCGTTTCCTGTCCTGTCTGCACGTCTCCTGCCACCTACGATTTCAGCGGCCGGAACGTCCTTCTCGAGCGCGACGTGACGCGGTACGACTATTATAAATGCGATGCCTGCGGGATTTACTTCCTGCATCCCATGCCGGACGAGACGGCGCTTGCGGCGCTTTATCCGGACAGCTACGTCGAGCCGGACGACCTCGTACAGGCCAAAGCGGTCAATCCGCTCAGGCGGGCCAGGCTCAAGTCGCGCCACGGCTACACCCACCTGGACGTCAATCCCTTCGTCTCCATCGCTGCCGGGCTGGTTGCGCCGTTTGTCGGCGCCGGGCGCGCCATCGATTTCGTGCCCGGCGGCAGGCTGCTCGACGTCGGCTGCGGCAACGGCCGCTATCTGCGCACCATGCGCAGCCTGGGCTGGCAGGTCGAGGGCGTCGAGCCGAACCGGCAGAGCGCGGAGTTCTGCCGGAGCACGGGGCTGTCGGTGCACAACGGCGACCTGGCCTCGGCCCGGTTCCCCGCCGCCTCGTTCGACGTCATCACGGCCCGCCACGTCATCGAGCATATCCCGACGCCGCAGCGGTTCATGGCCGAACTGGCGAGGCTGCTCAAACCAGGCGGCTGCCTGGTGATCGAGACACCGAATTTCAGTTCGCTCGGCTGGGCGCTGTTCGGCACGAAATGGTATGCGACCGGGATTCCCTACCATCTCATGCTGTTCTCGCCCGGAAATCTGGCCCTGCTGGCCAGTCAGCACGGCCTGGACGCGGAGCGACAGGAACTGGAGACCAGCCCGAAGCTGTTCCTGAACAGCCTCGACATTCTGTTCGGGCGGACGGGCAAGCCATCGCGGAAGATCAGGTGGCGCCGCCTCCTGGCGCGCCTGTTCGTTCGGGCCGCCCGGCGGCAGGGCCGCGGCGATGTCATCCATTCAACCTTCCGGCGTTCCGCCTGATCGCTGATCGGCCATCCGCCGGATCCACGCCGGCATGGCCGTCCTGCCCGCCAGGCCATGCGCACAGCCGGCCAGCGTAGCGCGGATCTTTCCTGCCTTGTCCTCCTCGAGCAGCAGGACGAGGAAGGCGTTCTTCAGCGCCTTGACCGCGCCGCGCGCCAGTTTTGCGTAGGCGCGCTCCTCCCGGGCCAGGATCATCGGGTTGCGCGTCATGAAGTAGCAGCGCAGCGCGGAGTGGTGCGAGCGCCAGACCTCGAGGCCGAGAAAGCGGTGCCGGCGGTAGTGGCCGACGCTGTGCGAGAGCAGCGCGTCGTCGGTCTTCAGGATCAGCCAGCCCTTGCGTCTCGCCCGGTAGCAGAAATCGTGGTCGATTGTGTCGATGAAGAAGTCTTCCCGGAAGGGGCCGATGTCGTCGTAAGCGTCCAGGGCGAGCAGCATGCCCGAGGTGATGACGCGCCGCTGCTCTGACCAGGCGGGCCCTTGCGCAGGCTGCGGCGACGGCGGTGATTCCCTGTTGCGGTCGATGAAGCGGGAGCCGATGAGCGCGATCCTTTCCGGCCGGGGATGGACGGCCAGAATGCCGGCGAAGCAGGCGGCCATGTCGGCGAGCGGCAGCGAATCCTGGTCGAACAGCAGGACCCAGGGGTAGCCGAGCCCGCGGGCCTGCGCGATGCCCTGGTTCAGGGCCGCGCCGAGGCCGGTGTTCCGGCCCATCTCGTGAAGGCAGACGCGGCCGCCGTGCAGGCCGCGCAGCAGGTCGCGCGAGGGCCCGCTGCTGCCGTTGTCGACGATGATGACGCTGTCGCATTGCGTCTGAATGCCGCGCAGGTACTCGGCGAAACGAGCATCGGGAAAATAGCTGACGACGATGGCGCAGAGCCTGCCTTTTTCCGGCAGAGGACGGCTCATTTGATGGCGCGCAGCGTGCATTCCTCGCCGCCATCCGGCAAGCCGGCGTGGGACCGCATGGCCCAGAGCTGGAAATAGAGGCCGGCCACGATTCGCCGCTCCTTGGCGAGCCGGTCCTCCCTGGCCTTCATGTCGCCCATGCCGCGGATCTTCAGGCTGGAGGCGGCGACATAGTCGGCATTCACGCTGCTGGTCCATGTCTCGTGTTGCGCGAAGCCCGCTCGCCGGGCAAGGATCGAGAGCGAGCGTGGCGAGAACAGGTGCAGATGGCGGGGTGGATCGAGGCTGTACCAGCCGGTTCCGAAAATGCCGTGTATCTGGCTCATGGCATTGGGCGTGTTGGCAACCAGCACGCCACCCGGCTTGAGCAGGCGCCGCGCCTCCTCGAGCAACGCCACCGGCTCATGCACGTGCTCGATGACATGGTTCAACACCACGGCGTCGAAGGCATTCTCTTCGAGCGCGAGAGCATGCAGTTCGCCGAGATGAACCTCGAAGGGGTATTTCGCCTTGGCCGCGGCCCAGGCTTTTTCGTCGACCTCCTGCCCCTCGACCCGCCAACCGAGCGCGGCCAGGCGTGCCAGACGTTTGCCGCTGCCGCAGCCGATCTCCAGCAGCCTGCCCGGCGCCGTGTCGCGCAGGTACATCAGCTCGTGGTTTTCCCGCGCCTGCCGCGCCCCGATCAGCATCTTGAGCAGGCGCTTGTAGACGCGCAGCAGGCGGACGGCCAGCCCCTTCCGGCGATCGGAGGGCCCTTGGCGTCCCTTGTCCTCGTGCGTGTAGTAGGTGGCGTAGGCCTTGTGAATCTCCTCCCGGCGCGGCATCGGATCGAGCCAGACGAGGCCGCAGGCCGCGTTGTCGCATTGCCGGGAATTCCACTTGCCGGGCACATGGAACAGACGGTCCTCCATGCCGACATGGAGGAGGCTTCCGACGGAGCCGCACAACGGGCACGCCGGACAGTCCTGGGTGCCGATATGCGCGGCTTCTTCGGTGACAGACATGGCGGTTTCCAATTCGAGAATCCGGGTGGGGGCGCCGGGGGCAGGGCTAGGCTCGGCCCGCCGACCCCGATCCCAGCGCGTCATTGTAGGCCCGGTCAAAGGCGGTTGCGTCCGACTGGTGAATCCAGGCCCGGTCCTGCTCGTCCCTCAGGAGGTGCTTCAGGTTGCGCAAGCGACGGTGGCGGGGCATCGGATTGCCCGAGGCGCGCAAGTCGGCGATGTCGATCAGCCCGAGCTCGCCGGAAGGCGTCAGAACGATATTGCCGAGGTGGAGGGAGCGGAAATAGATGCCTGCCGCGTGCAGGCGGGCGACGAAGCGGCCGAGCTTGACGCGCAATCCGTGGGTGTCCGCACCCGAGCGGACGATGTGGCGCAGCGTCTGCCCGGCCAGCGGGCGGTAGCGCACCGCCTCGCGGCTGACGCCGGGAATGCGGTACACCCCGAGGACCTCGGGGCAGGGAATCTGGCGCCCGGCCAGTTTCAGCGCGTTGTCGGCGAAGCGCTGCGCATAGGGGTACCAGGCGGCGGAGGAGATCAGCCGCTTGCGGCGGAACAGCTTGAGGTAGCTGCCGTCGGAAAGCATGAGCACCTTGTCGCCGTGGCGGTCGTACTCGATCACGGCGGCATCGGCGCGCAGGGCAAGGTACTCGTCGTGACTCAGGATCTGCAAGGGAACGTCCGTCGGTGCAGCGGCTGGTTGGGGTGGGCAGGGGGCATTTTACCAGCCCGGCCGGGCATGCCGCCCATGCTAGAATTCCCGCATCATTGCCGCCGTCCGGCGTCCTCTATCGGCGTCCTATGCAATCCCCTGAGCCGCGCACCACTGCCAGCGTCACTTCCAGCCTCGGCCTGTACCTCCGCCTGCTGGGCCATGTCGGGCCCTACATCGGCTGGTTTGCGGTCAGCATCCTCGGCTACATCATCTTTGCTTCGGCCCAGCCCATGCTGGCCTCGGTGCTGAAGTACTTCGTCGACGGCCTGGCCGACCCGACGGCGGCGACGCTGGCCGGGGTGCCGCTGGTCGGCGGCCTGCAGATGATGCATGCGGTGCCGTTGCTGATCGTCCTCATCGCCGCCTGGCAGGGCGTCGGCTCCTTCCTCGGCAACTACTTCCTCGCCCGGGTGTCGATGGGCGTGGTGCACGACCTGCGCGTGGCGCTCTTCGACAGCCTGCTGCGGCTGCCCGACCGCTATTTCGACATGCACAACTCCGGCCACCTGATCTCGCGCATCACCTTCAACGTCACCATGGTGACGGGCGCGGCGACCGACGCCGTCAAGGTGGTCATCCGCGAGGGGCTGACGGTGGTCTTCCTCTTCGCCTACCTGCTCTGGATGAACTGGCGCCTGACCCTGGTGATGGCGGCGCTGCTGCCCGTCATCGCCCTGCTGGTGGTCAGCGCCAGCCGCAAGTTCCGCAAGCAGGCGAAGAAGATCCAGGTGGCGATGGGCGACGTCACCCACGTCGCCTCCGAGGCCATCCAGGGCCACCGCGTCGTGCGCAGCTTCGGCGGCGAGTCCTACGAACGGCGGCGCTTCAGCGAGGCGAGCGAGAACAACATGAACCGGCAGCTGCGCATGGTGCGCACCGGCGCGGTCTACACGCCGGTCCTGCAGCTGCTCATCTTCAGCGCCATGGGCGTGCTGTTCTTCCTCGTGCTGTGGCTGCGCGGCGACGCCTCGCCCGGCGAGCTGGTCGCCTACATCACCGCGGCCGGCCTGCTGCCCAAGCCGATCCGCCAGCTCTCCGAGGTCAGCTCGACCATCCAGAAGGGCGTGGCGGCGGCCGAGAGCATCTTCGAACAGCTCGACGAGCCGCCCGAGATCGACAAGGGGACGGTGGAGCGCGAGCGGGTCAGCGGCCGTATCGAGGTGCGCGACCTCTCCTTCACCTACCCGGGCGGCGAGCGGCGCGTACTCGACGGCGTCAGCTTCGTCATCGAGCCGGGACAGATGGTGGCGCTGGTCGGCCGCTCCGGCAGCGGCAAGTCGACGCTGGCCAACCTGATCCCGCGCTTCTACCACCACCGTGAAGGGCAGATCCTCATCGACGGCACCGACGTCGAGGACTACGTCCTGCGCAACCTGCGCCGCCACGTCGCCGTGGTCACCCAGCAGGTGACGCTGTTCAACGACACTGTGGCCAGCAACATCGCCTACGGCGACCTCGCCGGCGCGCCGCGCGCCGACATCGAGCGCGCCGCCGAGGCGGCCTTCGCCCGAGAGTTCATCGACGGATTGCCGCAGGGCTTCGACACCCTGGTCGGCGAGAACGGCGTGCTGCTCTCCGGCGGCCAGCGCCAGCGCCTGGCCATCGCGCGGGCGCTGCTGAAGGACGCGCCGATCCTCATCCTCGACGAGGCGACCTCCGCGCTCGACACCGAGTCCGAGCGCCACATCCAGGCCGCGCTCGATTCCGCCATGCGCGGGCGCACCACCCTGGTCATTGCCCACCGCCTGTCGACCGTCGAGCGCGCCGACATCATCCTGGTGATGGAACAGGGTTGCATCGTCGAGCGCGGCACGCATGCCGAGCTGCTCGCCCTGAACGGCCACTACGCCAGGCTGCATGCCATGCAGTTCCGCGAAGCCGAAGAGTCCGTCCAGGAAGGCTGAGGGTCAGTCCGGCGGCAACGCCGAATCCAGCTCGCGCAGCAGGGCGCTGCCTTCCGGCCAGTTGCGCAGGAAGCGGGCGCGGTCCTTGCGCCAGGCCTTGCGCCAGGCGGCCTCGCTGTCGTACGGGCGCATGGCATCGAGGTCGAGCACGCAGAGATCCTTCCCGCTCCAGATGAAATTGGTCGCCTTCAGGTCGCCGTGGCCGATGCGCGCCTCGGCGAGCTGCCCGAACAGCCGGTGTACGGCTGCCGCGATCTCGGGCGGCAGGCCGTTCTCCGCGGCAAGGCGTTCCTGCAGGTTCGGTCCCTCGCAGTATTCGCTGACGAGCCAGGCGCGGCCGCGCAGCGGGCCGAGGCGCCGCTCGACGAGCGCCAGCGGACGCGGCGTGCCGATGCCGAGGAACTGCAGGCGGTGCGCCTCGATCCATGAATGCCAGGCGCGGCTCGGCCGCCAGGCGCGAGAGAGGGCGTGGCCGGCGCCCTTGATGTTGTAGCGCTTGATCACCAGCTTGCGGCCTTCCAGCTCGATCAGCGCCAGCGTGGCGCTGCGGCCCCGCTTGAGCGCAATGCCCTGCTCGAGCCAGGCGTCCGGGTCGGCGACGAGCGGGGCGAGGAAGTCGGCCTCGGCGCGCACCAGCGAGAAGTAGCGGTCGACGCGTCGCGCCGACTTGAACAGGCTGCAGTCGCGCAGGCATTTGTCGAGGTAGTCGGCGAGGCGCGCCTCGCGGGCGCGGGCGATGGATGCCTCGAGCCGCGCCGCATCGACGGCCAGCGCCGGGTTGCCCTTGCGATAGGCGGCCAGCAGCCCGCCCTGCATCTCCTTGCAGGCGGCCGGAGGGAGCTGGGCAAACAGCAGGGCCAGGTTGGCCAGGCGTCCCCCGTCCGAATCCGCCGACCGGATGGCGTCGCCGTCGACGATGTACAGGCGGCCCTCCCTGAGCAGGAAGTTGCCGAGGTGCACGTCCTCCTGCAGGATGCCGCGCGCGTGCAGGGCGCCGACCGCCTCGAACACCTGCGCCAGCGCTTCAGGCGAGTCCGCGTCTGGGCAACTGGCGCCTTCGAGGTATTCCGTGAGCACGAAGTGTCCCGCGCCTTCCAGCCGACCGCTTGCCAGCAAGGCCGGTGTCGGCAGGGCGTGCGACTTGAGACGGTCGATGCCGCGGCATTCGCGCTGCCAGTGTCGCTCGGCGCCGCGCGCGGCGACGAAGAGCTTGGCCAGCACGGTCCGCCCGTTCCAGCGGCCGACGCCGGTGAGCCGTTTGCCGGGCAGGATGCGCAGCCAGCGCTCGACCGCCACTTCGCTGCCATCCTCTAGCGCGATCGCGCAGGGTGCGAGCAGGCGGCGGCCGCCCGCGCGCAGCGAGGCGGCGCTCTCCTGCTCCTCGTCGCGCCCGGCGAAGAAGCCGACGATCTTGCGGAGGCGCCGCTTGTCGGCAGTGTCGAGCCGGCGCTTCTGCGCGTAATCGAGGTAGAAGCGCAGGCGCTGCGTGCGCGAGAGATGGCGCTTCGCCACCTTGTCGAGGCAGGCGAGGTCCTTGACGATGCGGTACTCGAGGAAAGGCGGCCACCAGAAGCCGCCGCTCGGGCAGTCGATGAGGAACACCTGGCCGGCGGCGTCCACCAGCAGGTTGCGCCACTTGAGGTCGCCGTGGACGAAGCGTTGCGCGTGAAGGCGGCGCGCGATGTCGGCCACCTGGGCCGAGACGCCGTGCCACCAGGACTGACTTTTAGCTTCGGCCGCTTCGCTTAACGCCGATGAAACCGGCGTTAGCCTTCGCTGAAACTGCGTTTTCAGCCGCGGATCCCCGCTGCGCGCGAGCCGCGCGAGGTCGACGGTGCCGGGAATTTCCTCGGTGATCAGCGCGCCGCGCGCGAACAGGCCGCCCTGACGCTCCAGTCCGCAGGCGACCAGCCGGGCGGTGGGGATGCCCCAGTCGGCGAAACGCTGCAGGTTCTCCCATTCCAACTGCACGCGCGGCGTGCCGAACCAGCGCTTGAACGGCTTCTTGCCGAGGCCGTGGTAGCGCTTGACGTAGTAGCGGCGGCCGCCGAGGTCGACGCGCACGGTGCGGGTGGTGGAGTCCTTGGCGACGATCTCGCCTTCGAGGGCGAATACCGCATCCAGGTCGGCGAAGCGCGCGGCGGCTTCCGGGGCGGCGCCCGGCAATACGCGCCAGCCGCTCATGCGCCGGCTCCTGGGGCGAACTTGCGCCGGTAGCGCCCCATCAGGCGTTCGCCTTCGCCTTGCAGGAAAGCCAGCAGTTCGGCTTCTTCCCGAAGGAGCACGTGCAGCGGGCGGCCGAAGTAGGCGCGCAGGAAGCGCAGCCGGTCGCGCACGGTGAGACCGATCTCCAGCGTCGAGAAGTGCAGGGCGGCGAGGTCCTTGTCGCGCCAGCGCCGCGGCGTTGTGTCGCGCACCTGGGCGCGATGCAGGTCGATCAGCGACAGGCGCAGCCGCTCGGGCGATGGCGGCGGTTCGGTGTGCAGCAGGAAATGGCAGATGTAGCAGTCGCGGTGGTTCACGCCGCCCTGGTGCATGCGCCGCGCCATGTCGGCCACGCGCCCGATCATCGCGCGCTTCAGCGCCGGCGCGGGCGGCTGCGCCGGCCAGTCGCGGCAGTAATCCTCCAGGCTCACCGTCGGGGCGAGCTCCTCGGTGACGATGAAGGATTCCAGCTTCGCCGGATTCGATCCGCGCCGACCGAAGGCGACGGCTTTCATGGTGTCCACGCCCAGCTCGGTCAGGCGGCGGATGGCCAGCCACTCGTGCTCGGCGCCGAGCACCGGCAGGCGCGCCGTGACGAGGTTCTTGAGGATCTCGCCCCAGCCGACGCCGCGGTGCAACTTGACGTAGTAGCCGCGCCCGGCGACCTCGGTGCGCAGGGTGCGGCGGCCCTCCAGTTCGCGCAGCACCGTGCCCTGCAGGGCGCGCGCGGCGGCAAAGGCATCCTGCCCCGCCCACAGCGTGCGGAAAGGTTCGTCGAGGAACAGGATGTCATTGTTGCTCATGGCTGCAAGCCCTCTCCCCCAGCCCCTCTCCCGCAAGCGGGCGAGGGGGGCGAAAGGATGATATCCGCCGCGCGCTCGGGCAGGCTGTAGATGTCGGCCAGCTCCGCCCAGGCGAGGCCCTGGGCGGACCACTGCCGGCGCGCCGCATCGTCGGCCAGCATGCCGGCCAGCAGGGTGTTGAAGCCGGCCTGGTCGAAAGGCAGCGGCAGGACGCGGCCGGCGCCGGCCGCCTCGATGTAGTGGGCGTAGCCGCAGGCGGCGGTGGTGAGCACCGGCAGGCCGGCGACGACGGCTTCGAGCAGCACCGTGCCGGTGTTCTCGTTGTAGGCGGGGTGGATCAGCAGGTCGGCGCCGAGCAGGAAGCGCGGGATGTCGTCGCGGCCCTTGAGGATGCGCACCTTGTCGGAGAGGCCGAGCGCGCGCGTCATCGAGACGAAGGGTTTCGGGTCGTCCTGGCCGATGGCGATCAGGCGCGTGCGCCGCTTCAGCGCCTCGGGCAGGGCGGCCAGCGCGCGCAGGCTGCGGTCGAGTCCCTTGGTCTTGAAGCCGGAGCCGATCTGCACCAGCAGCAGGTCGTCGTCGGCGAGGTGGAATTCGCGGCGGAACCCGGCGCGGACCTCGGCGGCGTTGGCCGGCGCGCGGCGGTCGCCGGCGATGCCCGGCGGCAGCAGGTGCAGGCGCGCCGGCGGGGTGCCGTAGTGCTGCTCGTAGAGCGCCTGCTGCACGGCCGAGATCATGAGGATTTCGGTCTTCGCCTCGGGCGCGAACACGGCGCGCTCGTAGGCGGCGAAATGGCGGTAGCGGCCGGAGAGGCGGTACACCGGGCCGCGCAGCGTGCGCGCCTTGTCCTCGAAACAGGGATCGGCGCAGTAGTAGACGTCCAGCCCCGGCATCTTGTTGAAGCCGACCAGGCGGTCGGCCGGTCGCGCGGCGAGGTCGCGTTTCACCCAATCCGCGAACTTCTCGTAGCGGCGGTGGTTGGAGAGCGCCTTCACCGGCGCCTGCACGATCTCGAAGCCGGCCGGGACGTCGCCCTGCCAGGACAGGGTGTAGACGCGCACGGCATGGCCGCGCGCCTGGCAGGCCAGCGCGATGCGCAGGAAGTCGCGCTGCAGGCCGCCGTAGGGAAAATACTTGAAGAGGGTGAACGCCAGCTGCATCGCGCAGGCGGTCATTCAACGACGCCGGGGCGGGCGCGCAGGGCAAGCGGCTGCGGCTGGAGGCGCCGCTTGCGGTCCGAGCGCGCCTCGACGGTGCGCCACAGCCACTTGGCGAAGGGCGTCAGGCGTTCGATCTGCAGGTAGGCCTTGAAGAACCACAGGCGGTCGCTGCGGCTCCACATCTGCGAATGGTAGTTGAGGGTGTACAGGTCGCGGATGGCGCAGACCGTCTTCGAAGGCCGCCAGCGCGACTTCTCCAGGTCGATGACGCGCGCCTCGACGCCGCCATTCGCGCCGACGCGGACGAAGACGTGCTTGGGGAAGAAGCAATTGTGCTGGATGCCGTGGGCGTGCATGTCGCGCAGCAGGGCGGCGACCGGCCCGAGCAGGCGCAGGCGCAGCGGCCGCGGCGGCGCGCCGTCCTTCAGCCAGCGCTGCACGCGGTCCTCCATCGAGACGAAGCCGCTCAGCTCCTCGGTGACGAGGATGGCGCGTTCGTCCTTGCCGACCTTATGCATGGCGAAGTACACCGGCTCCAGCGTCGGGATGCCGCAGGCGCGGTAGTGCTGGATGTGGCGGAATTCGCGCAGGAAGGTCGGCGCGCCGCGCAGCGGATGGGTCCACAGGCGCGCCTTGTGGTTCTCCTGGCGCTTGAGGAAGATGGCGCGGCTGCCGCCGTCGGGCAGCCGCAGCTCGCAGCGCGAGACGCCGCTCCAGCCGCCGCGGCGCTGGTTCGGTTCCTCGAACCAGTCCGCCGTGACTTTCCACAGGGCGTCGAATTCCGACAACCCGTTGTGAGCGAGGATCGGCCGCCAGCGCTCGTTGATGAAGTCCTTCATCTATTTCTTGACGCGCAGCACATAGGCGCGCCACTTGTCCCAGTGCTTGATGAAGTCGACATGGCCGATCATCGCCAGGCCGGCGGCGGCGAAGTCGCGCTCGATGTCGGCGCGCTTGAAGACGAAGCGGTCGCGCGGACGGTCGGCGCCGCGCACGCGCGCCTTGCGCGCGTCGTTGATCTCGCTGCGCCAGGCGCGGAAGTTGCCGTCCACCCAGAGCGAGACGATCACCGTGCCGGAGCTGATGCGGGCGAACTCCTTCAGCATGGCGACGCGGTCGGC
>JADLGU010000198.1 GCA_020849155.1 Rhodocyclaceae bacterium
CGCGGCATCGCCCAGCAGCTGCAGCGCGGTGGCGCATTCCGGCTCGTGGCGGCTGCAGAAATCCGCGGCATCCTCCAGTATCAGCAGATATCCCTTAGCCGGTAGCCAGGACAGGTCGCCGAGGCAGTCCGCCAGGGCATCCCAGTTGTGGCCGAACCACTGCGGAAAATCCAGGGCAGCCGCCAGGCTCCGCATCAGGCCTTCCTTGCCACTGGCGCCGGCGAGCTTCGCCCGGCGCACGACGAATCCGCAGGCCGCCGCTGCGGCGAGCAGGTCGCCAAGGCTCTTTTCGGGAGTCCGATAGGCTCCCGCCAGGGAAGCGTTCTGCAGCAGCCTGCCAAGCCGTTTGGCCTTCATTCGACGATCCTGCGGAAACTGCGGTAATGGTTGTCGGTGTAATAGTACTCGCCGGAACTGCGGACGTCCGCCCGGGGGCCTGCTCCGGCGACGATGCGCCGCGCGCCACGGTCGCGCGCGCCGGGGGTGGCCACGGTGTATTCGCGGTAGTAGCCGTGCGGTCGCGACGGCAGGCGCCGCTCGTAGTTGCCGAACACGCTGCCGTCCTTGCGATAGGGGAAGGGGCCGCGGCGCTTGATCAGGACCAGGGTCTCGCGCGCCTCGCCGGGCAGCTCCGCCAGGAGGACAGAGTTTGCGCCGGCAGCGGCGCGGGGGGCGTCGGCCAGCGCTGGCCAGGCCAGCAGGAAGATCAGGAACAGCGATGACAGGCGCAACAAGAACACGACGAACCTCCGGATGGCGGCCGATTATGCCCCATCCGGAGGAGCTCAGGACCTCGCCGGCTGGATGCCGTACTTGGAAAGCATGTTCTGGAAATAGGTCGACAGGGCGCCGATGCGCGGGTTGGCGGGATCGCTGCTGCGCGCCCGGTCGATCAGGTCGCGCGCCTGGGCGGCGAACTGTTCCTGCCAGCCGCGATGCTCGATGAGTTTCAGCAGGGCTAGCGCCGCATTCAGGCCGACCTGCGTATTGCCGGGCATCTTGCGTACGGCCTGCAGCATGAAGTCCACCGCCCCCTCGTAGTTGCCGCTCTCGGCATGCCGGGCCCCCGTCGAGACGAGATCGACCACGTCCTGCCGCGTCTTCAGCGCCAGTTCGTCGGCCATCGACTTCAGGCCGGCCTGCTCCAGCACGCCCTTGGCCTTTTCCAGGGCCTGGTCGTCGGAGGTGTTGCGCATGACTTCGCTGATCACTTCGGCGGCGGCTTCCTGCTGTTCGTTGTCGAGACAGGTCCTGACCAGCTCGATCTTCAGGTCGTTTGAAAGCGCGGCGTTGCTGCGGCTGGCCGCCAGCGCCCGGTTGAGGGCTTCCAGGGCCTTGGCCTTGTCGCCGGCCTGGCCGAGCAGCATCGCCGACGACAGGGCGCTGCAGGCCTGGGTCTGCGGCAGCCCCTGCATGCTGCGATCGAGATCGCGAATGGTTTTTTCGGCCTGATCGCGGTCGCCCTTGGCGACCAGCACCTTGACCAGCTTGACGTGGTGCTCGGGGTCGCGGAAATCCGAGTACTTTCCCTTGCGGACCACCTCTGAGAGGACCCGCTCCGCCACCGCCATGTCGCCGGTGTCGAGGGCGATGTCGCCCAGTTTTTTCAGCCGCCTCAGGGTGTGGGGCGAGACGGAAACCGCCTCCTGCAGCGCCTGCTGCGCCTCCTTCAGCCGGCCGGTGGCCTCGCGGGTGCGCGCCAGCCAGTCGTAGGCGTCCAGGTATTGGCTGTGTTCCTTGACCAGCTTCTGCAGGTCGTCCTCGGCCTCCCGGTAGCGCTTCTGCATGAACAGCGTCCTGGCCAGGCCGAGCTTTGCCCAGGGAACGGCTTTCTTCTCCAAGACGCGGCGGTAGGTCTCCTGCGCCTGGTCGGCCTGGCCGAGGGCCACCTGCAACTCGGCCCGCAGGCGCAGGAAATCGATGGCGTACTGGGGTTTCCTTTCTTCGCCGAGCCGGCATTGCTCCACGGCTTCCTGCAAGTTGCCGATTTCGATCAGGCCGTAAGCGGGCAGGAACGCGTCGCGCTTCTCCAGGGCCCGCGCCAGCCGCTGATAGAGGAGATCGGCGGTGAAAGGCTTGAGCAGGTAGTCGTTGGGGGCCAGCTCGACGGTGCTCACCACCCGCTCGTAGCTGCTTTCCCCCGTCACCATGATGAAGACGGTCGACAGCGGGATGATGTGGTGGGTGCGCAGGTCTTCGAGCAGATGCTGGCCGTCCTGCCCTTCCCCCAGGGCATATTCGCAGAGGATCAGGTCGTAGATCCGCTCCTCCAGCTTGCGGATGGCGGCGGCGGCGCTGGCGGCGGGTTGGACGTCTTCGATGCCGCACTGGCCGAGCATGGCGCGCAGGTTACCCCGCATGTCCGGGCTGCGATCGATGACCAGCGCGCTGATGGGGTCGGCTGTCGGCATGATTACGGCATCAAAGTAAAACCCGTCCATCGTCCTGGGCGGAACGACTGATCTACGGCACGGCCGGGCAAAGCTTGAGGCCGCCGCCCGCAGCATGGCGGGCGGCGGAAAGAGGTCAGGGACGGGGGGGCTCGGACTGGCGCAGGCGGATATGCAGTTCGCGCAGCTGTTTTTCGTCGACCGGGCCGGGCGCGTTGGTGAGCAGGCACTGGGCGCGCTGGGTCTTCGGGAAGGCGATGACATCGCGGATCGACTCGGCGCCGGTCATCATGGTGACGATGCGATCAAGGCCGAAGGCCAGGCCGCCGTGCGGCGGGGCGCCGTACTTGAGGGCGTCGAGCAGGAAGCCGAATTTCTGCCCGGCTTCCTCGGCGTCGATGGCCAGGGCGCGGAAGACTTTCGACTGGATTTCCTCGCGATGGATACGGACCGAGCCGCCGCCGATCTCCCAGCCGTTGAGGGCCAGGTCGTAGGCCTTGGCCAGGCACTTGCCGGGGTCGCTGTCGATGAACGCCTCGTGGCCGTCCTTGGGCGAGGTGAAGGGATGGTGCAGGGCCACCCAGCGCTTGGCGTCCTCGTCGTACTCGAACATCGGGAAGTCGACCACCCACAGCGGCCGCCAGCCGGCTTCCAGGTAGCCGCCGGCCGAGCCCTTCTCGTGGCCGATCTTGACGCGCAGCGCGCCGAGGGCGTCATTGACGACCTTGGCGCGGTCGGCACCGAAGAAAACCAGATCGCCGTCGGCGGCGCCGGTGCGCTCGAGGATCTGCGCGACGATGTCGGCCGGCAGGAACTTGAGGATCGGCGACTGCAGGCCTTCGACGCCCTTGGCCTTATCGTTGACCTTGATGTAGGCGAGACCCTTGGCGCCGTAGATGCCGACGAAGGCGGAGTAGTCGTCGATCTCCTTGCGCGTCAGGCTGCCGCCGCCTGGGATGCGCAGCGCCGCCACGCGCCCGTCGGCCAGCTCCGCTGCCGCCCGGAAGACCTTGAAGTCCACCGTCTTCATGAGGTCGGTGAGCTCGGTGAATTCGAGCTGGACGCGCAGGTCCGGCTTGTCGGAGCCGAAGCGCGCCATCGCCTCGGCATGGCTGAGGCGCGGGAAGGGGTCCGGCAGATCGACGTCCAGCGCCTCCTTGAATACGCTGCGGATCAGCGCCTCCATGAGGGCGGTGATCTCGGTCTCGTTGAGGAAGGATGTCTCGATATCGACCTGGGTGAATTCGGGCTGGCGGTCGGCGCGCAAGTCCTCGTCGCGGAAGCACTTGGTGATCTGGTAGTAGCGGTCGAAGCCGGCCACCATCAGCAGCTGCTTGAACAGCTGCGGCGACTGCGGCAGGGCGAAGAACTGGCCGGCGTGCACCCGCGAAGGCACCAGGTAGTCGCGCGCCCCCTCGGGGGTGGACTTGGTCAGCATCGGCGTCTCGATGTCGATGAAGCCCTGCGCATCAAGGAAGCGGCGGAAGGCCATTGCCACCTTGTAGCGCAGCATCATGTTCTTCTGCATCTGCGGGCGGCGCAGGTCGATCACGCGGTGCGTCAGCCGCACGTTCTCCGAAAGGTTGTCCTCGTCGAGCTGGAAAGGCGGCGTGGCGGCGTGGTTGAGGATCTCGATATCCTGCGCCAACACCTCGATCTCGCCGCTGTTGAGGTTGGGATTTGCCGTGCCTTCGGGACGCCGCCGCACCAGTCCGGTGATCTTCAGCACGAACTCGTTGCGGATGCGCTCGGCGGTGGCGAAAGTGTCCTTGCGGTCGGGGTCGCACACCACCTGGACCAGGCCTTCGCGGTCGCGCAGGTCGATGAAGATGACACCGCCATGGTCGCGGCGGCGGTGCGCCCAGCCGCAGAGGGTGACCGTCCGGTCGAGTTGGGCGGCATCGACGAGGCCGCAGTAGTGAGTACGCATTTCAGGTTGCCTTGGAAAGCCGCGACGCGGCGGTTTATTGGTTCTGTGCCCGTCCGGCCGGATTGCGCATGGGCGGCGCCACGACGCCCATCGAGATGATGTACTTGAGGGCCTCGTCCACGCTCATGTCAAGCTCGATGACATCCTTGCGCGGCAGCATCAGAAAAAAGCCGGAAGTCGGGTTGGGGGTGGTCGGCACATAGACGCTGACGTAGTCGCCGCCGAGGTGGTTGACCACGTCGCCGCCGGGTTGGCCGGTGAGGAAGGCGATGGTCCAAACGCCCTCACGGGGATATTGCACCAGCAGCGCTTTGCGAAAGGCCTCGCCGCTGGAAGAAAACAGGGTGTCGGAGACCTGCTTGACGCTGTAATACACCGACTTCACCACCGGGATGCGCGACAGGACCCCTTCCCAGAAGCGCAGCAGGCGCTGGCCGATGATGTTGGCGGTCACCAGGCCGGTGAGGAAGACGATGAACAGCGTGGCGATGACGCCGATGCCGGGGATATAGATGCCGAGCAGGTTTTCCGGACGGATCGAGGCGGGCAGCAGCAGCAGCGTCTGGTCCATGGTGCGGACGATCAGGGTCAGCACCCAGGCAGTGATCGCCAGCGGCACCCAGATCAGCAGGCCGGTGATGAAGTATTTTTTCATCGAGCCGCCGCTGCGCCCCCGTAAGGAGCGCGCTCCCGGCCCTGGCCGGGAATCCGCAATTCAAACAGCAAATCCATTTATCCGTTGCCGGCGCAGGCGCAACCGCCGCAAGCGGGCGCCGGAGCGCCGGCGCTCTCCTGTTTGGTTTCGGTTTTCGCCGGACAACCCTTGAAGTCGGTCGCATACCAGCCGCTGCCCTTGAGCTGGAAGCCGGCGGCGGACAGCATCTTGTTGAACGACTCCTGGCCGCATTCCGGACAGGTGGTCAGGGGGGCGTCGCTGAGTTTTTGCAGGAATTCCTTCTGGAATCCGCAGGTGCCGCAGCGGTATTCATAGATCGGCATGGCAGTCTCCAAAAACGCGAAATTATAGCTTAAGCCCTTGGGCAAACCGCGCCAATAGGCCTGGCTGGCCGGATATAGGTGCTGCCCCCCCGGCCGTTTTCAAGCGGCAAGGAGGTCAGTAAAGGCCCAGGTAATGCTCGGTCAATGGCTTGCCCCAAAACAGGGCAATGGCGCCTGCGGCGGCCAGATAGGGGCCGAAGGGGATGGGGATGTTGCGCCCGTGACGGGCGAAGGCGATGAGGGCGATGCCGACAACGGCACCCACGATCGAAGAAGCCAGGATGGTCAGGGGCAGCATCTGCCAGCCCAGCCAGGCGCCAATGGCCGCCAGGAGCTTGAAGTCGCCATACCCCATGCCCTCCTTGCCGGTGGCGAGCCTGAAGGCCCAGTACACCGACCAGAGCGAGAGGTAGCCGGCGGCGGCGCCTATGACCGCGCTGCGGATATCGGTGAAGCCTCCGCCCAGGTTGAGCAGCAAACCGGCCCAGAGCAGCGGCAGCGTGATGCTGTCCGGCAGAAGCTGGGTGTCGAAGTCAATGAACGTCAGGGCGACCATGCACCAGAGAAAGACCATGGCGCCGAGGCCGGTCCAGGTGGCCCCGAAACGCCAGGCGGCGTAGCCCGACAGCACTCCGCCAAGGGCTTCGACCATCGGATAACGCAGGCCGATCGGCGCCTGGCAGGCGCTGCAGCGTCCGCGCAGGAACAGATAACTGAAGAGGGGGATGTTTTCCAGGGCCGTGATGCCGTGGCCGCAGCGTGGGCAGCGCGAGCGCGGCGTCGCCAGGGAAAGTTTGTCCTGCTGGGGAGGGGCCTCTTCGCCACGCAATTCGGCGCATTCGGCCATCCAGCCCTGCTCCATCATCTTGGGCAGGCGATGGATGACGACATTGAGGAAGCTGCCCACCGCCAGCCCGACGATGGCGGCAACCGCAACCAGCCAGATCTGGTCGCTCGGCATTAATCCGCCGTGCCACGGAGACCGACTTTTCCTCCGGGTGCGGGCATCAGACCACGGCGCCCAGCTTGAAGATCGGCAGGTACATGGCCACCACCATGCCGCCGATGAGCGTTCCCAGGACCACCATGATCATCGGTTCCATCAGGCTGGACATGGCTTCGACGGCGTCGTCGACCTCGGCCTCGAAGAAGTCGGCCACCTTGCTCAACATGGCATCGAGCTGGCCCGACTCCTCGCCGATCGAGACCATCTGGATGACCATGTTGGGGAAAACGTTGGCGTTCTGCATGGCCACGGTCAGGTTGGTGCCGGTGCTGACTTCCGACTGGATCTGCTTCGTTGCCATCTTATAAACATAGTTGCCCGAAGCGCCACCGACGGAATCGAGTGCCTCGACCAGCGGAACGCCTGCCGCAAACATGGTAGACAGGGTGCGCGCCCAGCGGGCCATGGTGGCCTTGCGGATGATGTCCCCGAAGATCGGCAGACGAAGAAACAATCTGTCCATGATAATCTGCATTTTCTCCGAGCGCCGCCACAGATAGAAAAAGCCGTAAAGACTGCCGCCAAGTATTCCGAAGATGATGTACCAGTGCGCGACCATGAAGTCGGACATGGCGATGACTATCAGGGTTGGCGCGGGCAGATCGGCGCCGAAGCTCTTGAAGACGTTCTTGAATGACGGAATGACGAAAATCATGATGACTGCCGTGATGACGATAGCCACCACGATTACGGCGACGGGGTAAAAGAGGGCGGACTTGATTTTGCTCTTGATGGCCAGTATTTTTTCCTTATAGGTGGCCAGTCGGTCCAGCAGCGAATCGAGAATGCCGGCGGCTTCTCCGGCGGAAACCAGGTTGCAGAACAGCGCATCGAAATACAAAGGGAATTTCCGGAATGCCTGATTCAGGGAGGATCCCGTCTCAACGTCGGCCTTGATATCGAAAAGCAGTTTTGCGACCGCCTGGTTTGCCGCGCCCTTGCCGACGATGTCGAAAGCCTGGAGAAGGGGGACCCCGGCTTTCATCATCGTGGCCAGCTGCCTGGTAAACAGGGTAATGTCTTTCTCCGTGATTTTGCCGCCGCGCTTGAACGACTGCTTCTTGACCTTGGTGACCAGGACGCCCTGTCGGCGCAACGTGGCCTGCACCAGCGCTTCTCCGCCGGCTCGCATTTCTCCACGCAGAAGTTTGCCAGTCTTGTCCTTGCCTTCCCAGGCGAAGGTGAATTCCTTGATTCCGCTATCTCTCTTGACCGACTTGGTCGCGGTTGCCATGTTGGGTTCCCCTATTCGTTTGTAGTGGCCAGAACTTCCTCGAGAGAGGTCATGCCCTGCTTGACTTTAAGCAATCCCGATTGACGCAGGTCCCGGATGCCTTCCCTTTGCGCCTGCTCGGAAATGTCAATCGAATTGCCGTTGGTCATGATGATGCGCTGGATTTCCTCGGAGATCGGCATGACCTGATAAATGCCGACCCGCCCTTTGTAGCCGCTGCCCTTGCACTTGTCGCATCCGTTGGGGCCGTACAACTGCCAGCTGCCATCGATCTCATGCTCCTGGAACCCTGCCTGGATCAGGGCTTCCATCGGTATGGTCATGGGCTTCTTGCAGGCGCAAAGCCGGCGCGCCAGTCTTTGGGCGGTGATCAGGATGACGCTGGAAGCGATGTTGAACGAGGCGATTCCCATGTTCTTCATGCGCTCCAGCGTGGTCGGCGCATCGTTGGTATGCAGCGTGGAGAGCACTAAATGTCCGGTCTGGGCGGCTTTGATGGCGATCTCGGCGGTTTCCAGGTCGCGGATTTCGCCGACCATGATGATGTCCGGATCCTGGCGCAGGAAGGCCTTGAGGGCGACTGCGAAATTGAGCCCAGCCTTGTCATTGACGTTGACCTGGTTGATGCCGGGAAGGTTGATTTCGCAGGGATCCTCGGCGGTCGAGATGTTGATGCCAGGCTTGTTGAGCAGGTTCAGGCAGGTATAGAGGGATACCGTCTTGCCGCTGCCGGTCGGTCCGGTCACCAGGATCATGCCGTAGGGACGCTCGATGGCATTCATGAGCGCTTCGCGCTGGTCCGGTTCATAGCCCAGGGCATCGATGCCAAGCATGGCGCTGGAGGGATCCAGAATCCGCATGACGATCTTTTCGCCGTGCAGCGTCGGCAGGGTGCTGACGCGGAAATCGATGGCGCGGGTCTTCGACAGCACCAGCTTCATGCGGCCGTCCTGGGGCACCCGTTTCTCGGAGATATCCAGCCTGGAGATGACCTTGATGCGAGAAGCGATCTTTTCCTTGATGACGAGAGGCGGCTGGGCCACCTCCCGCAGCACGCCGTCTGTCCGGAAACGAATCCGGTAGTACTTCTCGTAGGGCTCGAAATGGATGTCCGAAGCGCCCTCGTTGATGGCATCGAGCAGGATTTTCTGGATGAAACGGACGACGGGGGCGTCGTCGACTTCGACCGCACCCGTGTCTGCCGCCGCGGAATCCTCCGTGTCTTCGGCCAGTTCCAGATCGAGATCGTCGCCCGCCAGTTCGTTGAGCTTGGTTTCCGCGGTCTCAGAGAGCTTTTGGACGATCGGAGCCAGTTTGCTGACTTCGACCACGACCGGATCGACTGCCAGCC
>JADLGU010000199.1 GCA_020849155.1 Rhodocyclaceae bacterium
ACCGCGAGGGCGGCACCGTCGCCGTCGTCACCCACGACCCGGAGATCGGCGCGCGCGCGCAGCGGCGCATCCGGCTGGTCGACGGCGAGATC
The DNA here is from genome assembly GCA_020849155.1 of Rhodocyclaceae bacterium. Taxonomy (GTDB): domain Bacteria; phylum Pseudomonadota; class Gammaproteobacteria; order Burkholderiales; family Rhodocyclaceae; genus Desulfobacillus. Next base: position 93 of record JADLGU010000199.1, read on the forward strand.
GCCGGCGATGCGAGCGCGTAAGGCCCTGCCCTCTCCTCCGACCCCTCTCCCGCACGCGGGGAAAGGACGGTTACCTGCGCGTCGCTGACCGCCTCGCCTTCGCCTGGCAGGTGCTCGGCGGCTACCGCACGCGCACGGCGCTGATCCTGCTCGCCATGGGCATCGGGGTGGCCGCCGTGGTGGCGGTCAGCGCCATCGGCGAGGGCGCGCGGCTCTACGTGGTGAACCAGTTCGGCTCGCTCGGTACCAACCTCATCATCGTCCTGCCCGGCCGCTCCGAGACCGCCGGCGCCATGCCCGGCGTGCTGATGGGCAAGACCCCGCGCGACCTGTCGATCGACGACGCCCTGGCGCTGAAGCGCAGCCCCTCGATCCTGCGCATCGCCCCGCTGATCGTCGGCGCCGGCGACGTGCGCGTCGGCAGCCGCATCCGCGAGACGCCGGTGCTCGGCACCACCGCCGAGTTCATCCGGGTGCGGCAGATGGAGATGGCGCAGGGCCTGTTCCTGCCCGAGGGCGACCCGCGCCACGGCCAGCCGGTGTGCGTCGTCGGCGCCAAGGTGGCGACGGAACTCTTCGGCGTGCGGCCGGCCCTGGGCGAGTGGCTGCGCATCGGCGACCGGCGCTTCCGCATCGTCGGGGTGCTGGCCCGGCAGGGCCAGTCGCTCGGCTTCAACACCGACGAGATCGTCGTGGTGCCGCTCGCCGCGGCGCAGGCGCTGTTCAACACCGAGGCGCTGTTCCGCGTCATGGTCGAGGCCAAGAGCCGCGAGCAGATCCCCGACGCCAAGGCCGACATCGAGGAGATCCTGCGCCTGCGCCACGAGGGCGAGCGCGACGTCACGGTGATCACCCAGGACGCGGTGCTGGCCACCTTCGACCGGATACTGCGGGCGCTGACGCTGGCGTTGGGCGGCATCGCCGCCATCAGCCTGGCGGTGGCCGGCATCCTGGTCATGAACGTCATGCTCATCGCCGTGACGCAGCGGCGCAAGGAGATCGGCCTGCTGAAAGCCATCGGCGCCACCGGCGCGCGGATCCGCGCCGCCTGCTTCACCGAGGCGGTGATGCTGGCGCTGGGCGGCGCCGCCTGCGGGCTGGCCGTCGGCCAGCTCGGCCAGTTCGCCATCGGCCGGATTTTCCCCGACATCCCGTTCACCGCGCCGTGGTGGGCGCTGCTCGCCGCGCCGCTCACCGCCATCGTCACCTCGGTGCTGTTCACCGTGCTGCCGGCCAGGCGCGCGGCGATGCTCGACCCGGTCATGGCGCTGTCGAAGCGATGAGGAAAGACCGGCCCTCTCCCCCTTCCCCTCTCCCGCAAGCGGGAGAGGGGTGTTCGCCCCCTCGCCCCGCTTGCGGGGAGAGGGCTGGGGAGAGGGGTCTGCTCGAAAACGCCAAGCAACTCCGCGGCAACCAGACCGACGCCGAACTGAAGCTCTGGTACCACCTGCGCGCCCATCGCTTCATGGGGTTGAAGTTCAAGCGGCAGAAGCCGGTGGGACGCTACATCGTCGATTTCATCTGCGTCGAGCAGAAACTGGTCGTCGAACTGGATGGCGGACAGCATGCGGAGCGGACGGCCTACGACGCGACGCGCGACGACTGGCTGCGCGGCGAGGGTTATGCGGTGTTGCGCTTCTGGAACAACGAGGTGATGGGGGAAATGGAGGCGGTGCTGGAGGCAATCCGGCTGGCCCTCTCCCCCGACCCCTCTCCCGCGAGCGGGAGAGGGGAGCAGGACAACCCCCTCGCCCCGCTTGCGGGGAGAGGGATGGGGAGAGGGGAATGATCACCCGCGACTTCATCGCCTTCACCCTCGCCTCGCTGCGCGCGCACCGCCTGCGCACGCTGCTCACGGCGCTGGGGATCGCGGTGGGGATCGCCTCGGTGATCCTGCTCACCTCGATCGGCGAGGGGCTGCACCGCTTCGTCATCGCCGAGTTCACCCAGTTCGGCACCAACATCATCGGCGTCGCGCCCGGGCGCATCCAGACCCACGGCGCCTCGCTCGGCTCGGTGAACACCGTGCGGCCGCTGACCGTCGACGACGCCGCCGCGCTGCGCCGGGCGCCCCACGTGCAGTACGCCGATCCGATGGTGCAGGGCAACGCCGAGATCGCGCACGCCGGCAAGAGCCGCCGCGTCACCCTCTACGGCACCGGGCCGGACTTCGCCCGGGCGCTGTCGATGCGGGTGGCGAGCGGCGAGTACCTGCCGCCCGACGACCCGCACGCGGCGCGCGCCTTCGTGGTGCTCGGCGCCAGGGTGGCGCGCGAGCTGTTCGGCGCCGACAACCCGCTCGGCGCCCGCATCCGCGCCGGCGGCGAGCGCTACCGCGTCGTCGGCGTGATGGAGTCGAAGGGCCAGATCCTCGGCTTCGACATGGACGACACGGTGTTCATCCCGGTGGCGCGGGCGCTCGACATGTTCAACCGCGAGAGCCTGCAGGAGATCCACGTCACCTACGAGCCGACCGCCCCGCTGGCCGAGGTGGAGGAAGGCCTGCGCCGCATCCTCGTCGCCCGCCACGGCGCCGAGGACTTCACCCTGACGCCGCAGCAGAAGATGCTGGAGGTGTTCGGCACGGTGCTCGACGCCATCACCTTCGCGGTGGCCGCCATCGGCGGCATCTCGCTGCTGGTGGGCGGCGTCGGCATCCTCACCATCCTCACCATCGGGGTGGCCGAGCGCACCGCCGAGATCGGCCTGCTGCGCGCCCTCGGCGCCACCCAGCGGCGCATCATGCTGCTGTTCCTCGGCGAAGCGGCGCTGCTGGCGGCGCTCGGCGGCGGCGCCGGGCTGGCGCTCGGCTGGGGCATCGCCGTGCTGCTGACACTGACTTTTCCGGCGCTGCCGGTGCACACGCCCTGGCTGTACGCGGTGCTGGCCGAGGCGGTCGCCGTCGGCGTCGGGCTCGCCGCCGGCGTCGCCCCGGCGCGCCACGCCGCCCGCCTCGACCCGCTCGAGGCGCTGCGCAGCGAGTAATCCAGTGACCGCGCTCCAGCCATTGGACCCGGCGCGCGAACGCCTGCTGCTGCTGACCCTGGCCGGCATCCAGTTCGCCCACATCCTCGACTTCATGGTGATGATGCCGCTCGGGCCGATCCTGGTGCGCGAGCTGGGCATCGACACGCAGCAGTTCGGCCTGCTGGTCTCGGCCTACACCTTCACCGGCGCCGCCACCGGCCTGCTGGCCGCCACCTTCGTCGACCGCTTCGAGAGGAAGCGCCTGCTGCTCGGCGTCTTCGCCCTCTTCGCCCTGGCCACGCTGGCCTGCGGCCTGGCCCCCGGCTACGCCGCGCTGATGCTGGCGCGCTGCGCCGCCGGCGCCTTCGGCGGAGTGCTCGGCTCGATGGTGCAGACCATGGTCGGCGACCTGATCCCCTTCGAGCGGCGCGGCCGCGCCAGCGGCGTGATCATGTCGGCCTTCGCCCTGTCCACCGTCGCCGGGGTGCCCCTCTCGCTGCTGCTGGCCAGCCACTTCGGCTGGCGCGCGCCCTTCGTCCTCATCGCCGCGCTGGCCGCCGGCCTGCTGGCCCTGGGCTGGCGCCAGCTGCCGGCGCTGCGCGGCCACCTCGCCGCCGCCGTCACCGGCGAGGCCGAGCGCAGCCACCCGCTGGCCGCCATGGGCGCCGTGCTGCGCGACGGCAACCACCTGCGGGCGCTCGCCTTCATCGCCCTGATCATGCTCTCCGGCTTCATGGTGATCCCCTACATCACCCTCTACTCGGTGGCCAACGTCGGCATCCGCCAGGAGGACCTCTACCTGATCTATCTGGCCGGCGGCTGCGCCACCTTCTTCACCTCGCGGCTGATCGGGCGCCTCGCCGACCGCCACGGCAAGGTGCGCACCTACCGCCTGATCGCGCTGTGCTCGATGCTGCCGCTGCTGCTGCAGACCCACCTGCCGCCGGTCCCGCTGTGGCTGATGGTGATCGCCTCGACCATCTTCTTCGTCTTCGTGCCGGGCCGCATGGTGCCGGCGATGGCCATCGTCACCTCGGCGGTGAAGCCCGCGCTGCGCGGCACCTTCCTCTCGATCTCCGGCGCCACCCAGCAGCTGGCCTCGGGCGCGGCGGCCTGGATCGGCGGGCTCATCATCGCCCAGGACGCGGCCGGGCAGATCGTGCGCTACGGCTGGGTCGGCTGGCTGGCGGTGGGCGCGACGCTGCTGGCGATGGCGCTGGCCGGGCGCATCAAGATGCAGTCGTGATTGCCCTCGCCCCCGGCCCCTCGCCCCGCCAGCGGGGAGAGGGGAGCAAACCGACCCCCTCGCCCCGCTGGCGGGGAGAGGGCTGGGGAGAGGGGGCGTCTGGCTTGCGCCGGGACCGGGCGGCCGCTAGAATCGTTCAGGCTTAAATCATTCGCCCCCCCCATGGACGACACCCACCCCGCTGCGCCGGCCTTTCCGAAGCTGCGCGAAGTTCCCGTCGAGCAGCCGCTCGTCTGGCTGCGGCGCGGCTGGGGCGATCTCTTCGCCTGCCCGCTCGCCAGCCTGTTCTACGGCTTCTGCTTCGTCGGCGGCGGCGCGCTGATGGTGCTGGCGCTGGGCGGCGCGCCGGAATACATCGCCGCCGTCACCTCGGGCTTCCTCATCGGCGGCCCCTTCTTCGCCATCGGCCTCTACGAGATCAGCCGCCGGCGCGAGCGCGGCCTGCCCTGCCGCCTCGGCCCGACGCTGACGGCCTGGCGCGGCAACGCCGGCAACCTCGGCCTGTTCACCGCCCTGCTGCTGGTGATCTTCCTGGTCTGGGCGCGCGCCTCGATGGTGGTGTTCGCCCTGTTCTACTCGGGCGAGATGCCGACCCTCTCCGGCTTCCTGCGCCACGTCGTGTCGACAGACCACCTCGGCTTCCTCGCCGCCTACTTCGCCGTCGGCGGCCTGTTCGCCCTGATCGCCTTCGCCCTCAGCCTGATCGCCATCCCGCTGATGCTCGACCGCGGCCTCGACGCCATCACCGCCGCCATCGCCAGCGTGCGCGCCCTCTTCATGAATCCCGCCGCGATGTTCGTCTGGGCCGGCCTGATCGCGCTGCTCGGCGGCCTCGGCCTCGTCACCTTCCTCGCCGGCATGCTGGTCATCGGCCCGCTGCTCGGCCACGCCACCTGGCACGCCTACCGCGACTTGGTGGAATAGCCGGCCTCGGGTAGTATTCGCAATTTCTTG
>JADLGU010000200.1 GCA_020849155.1 Rhodocyclaceae bacterium
AGCAGTCATAGCGAGCCACGCGGTAGCACCTCAATCCCGAGGTCGGGCGATCCGAGCATAGCACATTAACATTATTTTGCAACTGCCTGATTTATCGGTTTAATAGCCAGCCAGTATTTTGTTGTTTTTTTTCCCCTTCAATCCTTCAGGCGCCGCACCTGACGGGGATAGGGACCATAGACCTTGAGCGGCCCTGGCAAGCTGGCCAGGGCCTGGCTGGCCGCCTGCCGGGAGGAATATTCCCCATAGATGATCCCGAGTCGCTTGCCCCCATTCGCCTCTACTAAATAGACCCGTATTGCGGCCGGGTCAACGCTTTTCGCGGCATTTGCCAGGAAACCTTCCACGTGGCCGGCACTGCCCGCGTCGGTGGTGAGCAGCTGGATGAACCAGATCTGGCCCTCGGCACTGGCGAGCCAGGCCTGGGTTTCGGTGAGGCGCTGCCGGGTGAGGGGGCCCAGCGCGAGCCTGGTTTCCTTGGGTTTGGCGGCGGCCTCGGTCGGAGGGTTTTCCTGGGTTGCCGGCGGACTGGCTTCCGCAGGGGCTGGGGGGGCAGGGTTGGCGATCGGGACGGCGTCGCCGGGATTGTTCGGGGCGGTTGCGAGTTGGCCGGCCGGGGAGGGTTCAGGACTGGCCGCAGGCGGCGGGGCCGCAGCGGGAGGCGCTGCGGCCACGGCGGCTGGCTCCGGCGGGAGCGCCCCGCTCAAGGGGAAATAGGCCAGCACCGCCGCGATCAGCAGGGCCGCCGCCGCGCCGCCCAGCCAGAGGCCGAGGCGCGGCGCGGTGGTGCGGCGGAACTCGGCGTCGCGGATGGCGGCCTTGACGTGGGCGGTGGTGATCTGGTGGGTGTTGCCGGCGAAGGCAGCCAGCAGTGCCTTGTCGCAGAGGATATTGATGCGCCGGGTCAGCCCCAGCGAGGCGCTGGCGATCAGTTTGAGGGCGGCCGGGGAAAACACGTCGGGCCCTTTGTAGCCGGCGGCACGCATTCTGAAATTGACGTATTGCGCCACGTCCGCTCGCACCAGCGGCTCGAGGGTGAAATTGTGGGTGATGCGCTCCTTGAGTTGGCGCATCTCGTTGCGGTTGAGGACTTCGTTGAGCTCGGGCTGGCCGAAAAGAACGATCTGCAGAAGTTTGTGGCGGTTCGATTCGAGGTTGGAGAGCAGGCGGATCTCCTCCAGGGTTTCCGCCGGCATGGCATGCGCCTCGTCGATCAGCACCACCACCTGGCGCCCCTGCGCGTAGCGCTCGATGAGGTGCTCCTGCAGGGCGCGCATCACGGCGCTGACCCGGTTGGTGGCGAGATTGACCTTGAGCTCGTCGGCCAGGGTGAACAGAATTTCGTCGCGCGACAGCGAGGGGTTGGCAAGAAAGAGGGTCTCGACGTTCTCTGGCAGGCGCTCCATCAGCACCCGGCAGAGCATGGTCTTGCCGCTGCCGACCTCGCCGCTGACCTTGACGATGCCTTCGTCGTGGGTGATGGCGTAGAGCAGGGCCTCGAGGGTGGCGCCGCGATTGGCGCCCTCGAAAAAGAAATCCGTGTGCGGGGTGATGCGGAACGGCGCCTCGCCCAGGCCGAAATGATCCAGATACATGGTGCGGTGGTCTCTCCCGGTTATTCCGTGTTGGTGGCGGCGCCCAGGTCCCGCTCCAGCACTTCCATGCGGTTGTAGAGCGTGGTGCGGTTGACGCCCAGCAGCCGGGCGGCCTGGCTGACGTTGCCGTGGCTCAGCTTGAGGGCCGCCTGGATGTAGCCCCATTCCCAGCGCAGCAGGGTGTCGTCGAGCTTGAACTGGCCGCGCTGCTGCAACTGACGAAGGGCGATTTCGGCCAGTTCGCCGACGTCCCGCGGCGGCAGCCAGGATGCGGGGCCGCGCTCCTCGCCGGTGTCCAGCTCGTCCTCGAGTTCGGCCAGGGTCACCTTGCGCCCGGGATATTTGGTGGCCAGGCGGATGGCGATGTTGCGCAGCTCGCGGACGTTGCCGGGAAAGCCGTAGGCCTGCCAACGCTCGAGCGCGGCATCGTCGAGATCGAAGGGCAGCTGGCGGGCCTGTCGGGCGTAGAAATCGCGGTAATGGCGCAGCAGCAGTCCCTTGTCGTCGCCCATCTCCCGCAGCGGCGGCACTTCGATGGCGAACACCGAGAGACGGTGGAACAGGTCGGCGCGGAAGCGGCCTTCGCGGACTTCCCGGCGCAGGTCGCGGTTGGTGGCGGCGATGACCCGGGCGCGGCTCACCCGCTGCTGGGTTTCGCCGACCCGCTGGAATTCGCCGTTCTCCAGCACCCGCAGCAGCTTCGGTTGCAGGTCGAGCGGCAGCTCGCCGATCTCGTCGAGGAACAGGGTGCCGTCCTCGGCGTCCTCGAAATAGCCGGACTTGGCCTGGACGGCGCCGGTGAAGGCGCCCTTGGCATAGCCGAACAGCGTCGGCTCGACCAGGCTGGGCGAGATGGCGGCGCAGTTGAGGGCGAAATAGGGCTTGTCGCGGCGCGCGGTCAGGCGGTGCAGGCAGCAGCTGGCGACGATCTCCTTGCCGCTGCCCGATTCGCCCTCGACAAGCACCGGGAAGGGGGAGTCGGCATATTGGCGGATTTGGGCGCGCAGCTTCTGCATGGGGACGCTGTTGCCGAGCAGGCCGCAGGGGTCCTCGGCGACGGACGCTTCGGCGGCCTGTCCCGTCGACGGATAGGCCAGAATCTTCTGCAGGACCTGCCGCAGCTGCTCCGGGTCGGCCGGCTTGGCGACGAAGTCGATCGCCCCAAGCGCGCGGGCGTGGCGGGCGTTGGCGTCATCGTTCTGGCCCGACAGCACCACGATCTTGATGTCCGGCGAGTGGGCCAGCAGGTCGGAAATAAGGGCGAAACCTTCGTCCGGCTGATGCGGCCGCGGCGGCAGACCCAGGTCGACCAGGGCCAGGCGGGGCGGGCTGCCGCGGCTGCGCAGCAGGTCGATGCAGTCGCTGCGGGAGCCGGCGGTGCTGATGTCGAATTCGCGGCCGAGGAAGAAGCTCAGGGTGTCGATGATCAGGGGGTCGTCATCGACGATCAGGAGGGAAGGCTTGCGGGATTCAGGGTTGGTCATGCCAGCGCTTGCCCGATGCATCCATGGCCGAACTATATCAGACCCGCCAGCGGGGTATAAGCGGCCGTGACCGATTTCACGGTCGATATCGGCCTAGACCGATATCATGCCGGCTGCCGCGGCTCTGCTAGAATGCCGCCTTTGCGAAGACAGCCCGATCCGAGTTTCCGTGTCAGAGCCCCTGGTCCAGATCAGCAACCTGAATTTCACCTATGACCGTCGGCCGGTGCTGACCGGGATCAACATGACCATCCCGCGCGGCAAGGTGGTGGCGATCATGGGGCAGA
>JADLGU010000201.1 GCA_020849155.1 Rhodocyclaceae bacterium
CAGAAGCGGTCCTCGATCCGGCTGGTGGCGGCGGCCAGGCCGGCGGCCAGGCGGGCCAGCAGCTCGGCTTCGCGGTTGAGGGCGCCCCGGCGGGCGAAGCGGCTTCTTTTCATGGCGGAAACCTCGGGGAGGGGAGCGGCATTCTACTCCGGCGGGGCGTCCCGGCCAGAATGACAATAAAATTGACAAAATGACAATAATGCTGTCAAATGACCGGCATGAGGGGAGACAAGCTTGCGGCGGAGGCCGCCCTCGAGCCGCTGCAGCAGGCTATCCAGGCGGTGCGCCGCCTGTTCCAGGCCCTGGCCGGCACGGCCGGTCGGGCCCAGGCCGGGGCGGGCATCACGGCCAGCATGCGGGCGGTGCTGGAGGCGCTGCAGGCGGGCGGGCCGCGCACGGTGCCGCGCATCGCCCGCGAGCAGGGCGTCAGCCGCCAGCACGTGCAGGTGGTGGTCAACGCGCTGCTGGCGCAGGGGCTGGTCGAGTGCCTCGACAACCCAGACCACCTGCGCTCGCCCCTGCTGCGCCCGAGCGCGGCAGGGCTGCGGGCCTGCGAGGCGGTGCGGCGGCGCGAGGGCCGGCTGCTGGCCGATGTGGCGAAGCGGATTCCGGGCGGCGACCTGAAGGTCACCCTGAAGACGCTGAATGCGATGGCGTCGGAGTTGAGCCGGCCGCAGGGACGGGCTGGTTCGCGTTAAGTGCGAAAGGAGGCGGGGATGCGGCGATACGGAAACATGCTGGGGGTGCTGATGGCCGGGCTGGCGCTGCTGCTGGGCGCGGCGCTGATGCTGCGGATGGCCTGGAACTGGACGCTGCCGGACCTGTTCGGCTTCGGCCCGATCCTGTTCCGTCACGCGCTTGGCTGGGTGCTGCTCGGCCTGATCTCGGTGGTGCTGCTGGCCGCATGCCGGCACCGCGAAAGCGGTCGGCTGTTCAACTGGCGGGGGTAGCCCTTCTCCCGCCCCTCGTAGCCTGAGGGGCGGGGATTTTCTTTCTTTAGCCGGCGTAGCTGCGGCGGACTGCCTTGGTCGGGCGCTTGCCGTAGCCGGGCTTGTCTCCCCAGGCCGCCTTCCGATCGCCGAACCCGCTCCTGGCGCCGAAGCCGCCGCCCTTGCCATGGCCGTTGCCGCGACGCTTGTCGCCGAAACCCTCGGGCCGCGCCGGCCGTGACTTGGGCTCCAGGCCGGGAATCACGCCGATGCGGATCGACTGGGCGGTGTAGCGCTCGATGTCGCGGATCTGCCGCTTCTCGAAGTGCGCCGCCAGGCTGATGGCTATGCCCTCGCGGCCGGCGCGGCCGGTGCGGCCGATGCGGTGCACGTAGTCTTCCGCCTGGCGCGGCAGGTCGAAGTTGATGACGTGGCTGATGCCCGGCACGTCCAGGCCCCGGGCGGCGACGTCGGTGGCCACCAGCACCCGGGTGCGGCCCTGGCGCAGGCCCTGCAGGGTGCGGTTGCGGTCGCGCTGGCTCATGTCGCCGTGCAGCGCTTCGGCGGCGAAGCCTTCGCCGCGCAACTGCACGGCGAGGTCGTCGGCGGATTTCTTGGTCGAGGTGAACACCACCGCCTGGGTGAGTTCGACGTCGCGCAGCAGGTGGTCGAGCAGCCGCGACTTGTGCGAAAAATCGTCGGCGAAGTGGAGGCGCTGCTCGATCTTCCCCTTGAGTTCCGGCGCGGTCTCGATCTCGATGCGGCGGGCGTTCTTCGTCACGCGTTGGGCGAGGCGGCCGACGACGCCTTCCAGGGTGGCCGAGAAGAGCAGCGTCTGGCGGTTGGCCGGCGTGCGGGCGATGATGGCCTCGATGTCGTCGATGAAGCCCATGTCGAGCATGCGGTCGGCCTCGTCGAGGATCAGCGTCTCCAGGCGCGAGAAGTCGACGCGGCCGCGCTGTAGGTGGTCGATCAGGCGGCCCGGCGTGGCGACGACGATGTCGACCGGCTGCGACAGCAGCTTGGCCTGGACGTGCAGGGGCGCGCCGCCGACGGCGGCGACGATGCGCAAGCGCTTGAGGAACTTGCCGTAGGTCTCGGCGGCGCGGGTCACCTGCTGGGCCAGTTCGCGCGTCGGCGTCAGCACCAGGATGCGCGGGCCGCGGCCGGGCAGCGCCGAAGGCTGGTCGAGGCGGTGCAGGCAGGGCAGCATGAAGGCTGCCGTCTTGCCGCTGCCGGTCTGCGAGGAGACCAGCAGATCCGTGCCTTCCAGCGTGGCGGGGATCGCCTGCTGCTGCACGGCAGTGGGTTCAGTGTAGCCGCTGGCCTCGACGGCCTTGACGACAAGCGGGTTCAAACCGAGCTGGGCGAAAGCCATGGCTCTTTCCTTTTCAAAAATGATGGGCGCCACGTGGCGTGACGCGGTATCGCCGGCAACTACTCAAATGCCGATCGAAAAGGAAGGGCGGGAGAGATCGAGGACGGAGACTGTGTGTGGAATACAGTCAATGAAAACCGCGGAGGTTGGCCGCGGCTCGGGGAAAATGTTGCTTGCTGCATTGCACAAGCGAATTATACACAGATTCCGCTTGTCCCTATCACTAAAGTGGTAACTAACGGAAATTTCTCACATTATTACCGTGATATATCTCCTTGCCGAGAGATCCGAAAGAATAGTAATTTAAGCGTCAAGCAAAAAGAGGATCTCTTGTAATGGCTTATGTCTATCGAGTCGAAAGCATCGAGCGCCTGCGCAGAATGTCCGCGCCGCTGCTGCATCTGGAGCGCCACTTCGGCCCACCGATCGACCATCCCCATCCACTGCTGGAGAAAGTCCGCAAGCAGTTGCCGGTCTCGCGCGCGGTCTACAAGCTGGAGTGTCGCCGCCGGCCTCTCCTGAACGAACTGGAGCATGGCAGGAAGGTCCTGCTGCGGATCCCCGAGCGCAATCAGCTGTTCGCCGAGGTCACCCGCGTCGAGGACGAGCGCGCCCCGGCGGATGGCGTCGTCTACTTCGGCGTCGACGATGCGGTGGGCCCGACCAACCGGCTCAGCCCGAACCTCTACATCCCCTTCAGCAAGGTCAGCGTGCTGGTGGCCGGCAGCTGGATGCCGCTCAGCTTTCCGGTCATCGCCGCGCTGTCCCACATCGACGACGAGCCGCCGGCGAGGCTGGTGGCCTAAGCACCTTCTTCGAGCAAATCCAGCAGCGCCGCGCCGAAATTCTCCAGCTTGCGCGCGCCGATGCCGCTGACGTGGCGCATGGCGTTGTGGTTCTGCGGCCGCGTTCGCACGAGTTCCAGCAGCGTGGCGTCGTGCAGGATGACGTAGGCGGGGACGCCGTGTTCCTTCGCCGTCGCGGCGCGCCAGGCGCGCAGGCGCTCGAAGAGGGCCTGCTCCACGGCCGTGAGTTCTGCATCGATGCGGCGGCTCTTCGCCGGGGCGGCCTTCTTCCTCTCCGGCGTGCGGCGCAGCGGCACGTCCTGCCCGCCCTTGAGCACCGGCCGGCTGGCGGCGGTGAGTACCAGCGAACCGTGGGCGTGGTCGACGGCCAGCAGGCCGAGCGCCACCATCTGGCGGAAGATGCCGCGCCATTCGCGCTCGGCGATGTCGGCGCCGATGCCGTAGGTGGACAGCCTGTCGTGGCCCCACTGGCGCACGCGCTCCTCGTCGCGCCCCATCAGCACGTCGATGACATGGCCGGCGCCGAAGCGCTGGCCGGTGCGATAGACGCAGGATAGCGCTTTCCTCACGGCCTCTGTGCCATCCCAGGTCTGCGGCGGATCGAGGCAGGTGTCGCAGTTGCCGCAGGGGCCGCTGCCCTCGCCGAAATAGGCGAGCAGGCGCTGGCGGCGGCAGGCGCTGGTCTCGCACAGGCCGAGCAGGGCGTCAAGCTTGGCGGAGGCGACGCGCTTGTGGCGTTCGTCGGCCGGCGATTCGACGATCATGCGCCGCTGCTGCACCACGTCGGCCAGGCCGTAGGCCATCCAGGCGTCGGCCGGCAGGCCGTCGCGCCCGGCGCGGCCGGTTTCCTGGTAGTAGCCCTCGATGCTCTTCGGCAGGTCGAGGTGGGCGACGAAGCGCACGTCGGGCTTGTCGATGCCCATGCCGAAGGCGATGGTCGCCACCATCACCACGCCATCCTCGCGCTGGAAGGCGGCCTGGTTGCGTTCGCGGTCGGGCGTATCCATGCCGGCGTGATAGGCCAGGGCGCGCAAGCCCTCGGCGCAGAGGAAGGCGGCGGTTTCCTCCACCTTGCGTCGCGACAGGCAATAGACGATGCCGGCTTCGCCCGCGTGCTCGGCGCGCAGAAAGGCAGACAATTGCGCGCGGGCGTTGGCTTTCTCGACGATGCGGTAGCGGATGTTGGGCCGATCGAAGCTGTCGATGAAGACGCGCGCATTGCCGAGCTGCAGGTTGGCGAGGATGTCCTGGCGCGTCGTCTCGTCGGCGGTGGCTGTCAGAGCGATGCGCGGCACCGCCGGATAGCGCTCGTGCAGGAATCCGAGCTTGAGGTATTCCGGGCGGAAGTCGTGGCCCCACTGCGAGACGCAGTGCGCCTCGTCGATGGCGAAGAGGGCCAGGCCGTGGCGCTCGGCCTTGCCCAGGAGGTGGGTGAAATAGGGCGAGAGCAGCCGCTCGGGCGAGACGTAGACCAGGTCGAGCTTGCCCTCGGCGAAGGCCCGCTCGGCACGGTCGGACTCGATGGTGTCCTGCCCGGAATGGATGCAGGCGGCGCGCACCCCGGCTTCCAGCAGCGCCGCCACCTGGTCCTGCATCAGGGCGATGAGCGGCGAGACGACGATGGCCGTGCCCGGCCGCAGCAGGGCCGGGATCTGGTAGCAGAGCGACTTGCCGCCGCCGGTGGGCATCAGCACCAGGGCGTCGCCGCCGGCGGCGACCCGCTCGATGATCGCCGCCTGCTGGCCGCGAAACGCGGGGTAGCCGAAAACCTCGTCGAGAATCGAATGGGCGCTAGCCGTCATGTCGGCAGGGAAGTCCCGAAGATGCTAAAATGAAACCATAAATATATGACGGCATGCTGGGACCCGCGAGGGCCGAGGCCTGCCGCAACGGCGGACGGCCCGACAGGAATCGCGCATGGCAAGTTACGTCTACCGTGCCGAGCCGCTGGCTCGGCTGTTGAAAGCCCGGGACCAGGTCCTGCGTCTGGAGCGGCAGTTCGGGCCGCCCCACGATTATCCCCAGAAAATGCTGGAAACGGTGCGCAAGCAATTGCCCGCCAGCCGTGCCGTGTATCGCCTCGAATGCCAGACCCGGGCGCCGAAGCCGAACGGCGGGGCCTCGGTGATCCTGCGCATTCCGGCGCGCAACGCCCTTTTCGCCGAGGTGACGCGCATCCCGGACGAGCGCAACCTGGCTTCGGGCGTGATCTATTTCGGCGTCGACGATGCCGTGAACCCCACCAACCGGCTGAGTCCGAACCTGGCCATTCCCTTCGAGAAGGTGGACGTTCAGGTCGGCGACCGCTGGCTGCCGCTGACGGCCGATACGCTCGGCAAGCTGTCGGCCTGAGTTTCCGCCAGCAACTGCCCCGCCCCGGCCGGGGTGACGATGCGGAATCCCAGACGGGCGGCCTGCTTCGCCAGGGCCAGCAGGGCCTTGTCCTTGGTGACCAGCAGATGGGCGCGCGCCGCCTGCGCCAGTTCGAGGAACTTCTGGTCGTCCGGGTCGCGGCAGGGCGGCAGCGGCGGCAAGCCGGCGCCGCCCTCCATGCGGGGCCGCACCAGAGCGTCGTAAGCATCGAGCAGGCGGCAGGCTTCATCCTCCCCGATTTTGAACTGCGCGTAGCTCAGCACGTGAGCCAGCTCGGCGCGGCAAGCGGCGTTGCCGAAGGCGATGGCCTGGTCGTCGCGCAGGGCCTGTCGCAAGGATTCCGCCGCCGGATCGCGAAAATGCAGCAGGTCGAGCACGACGTTGGTGTCGAGAACCAGCCGCAGCATCAGAGCGCAAGTTCGCCGCAAACATGCTCGGCCAGCGCCAGGCTGGCGGTCAGGCCGGGCGATTCGATGCCGAACAGGTTGATCAGCCCGGGCAGGCCGTGCGCGGCTTGCGACTGGACCATGAAATCGGCGGCCGCATCCTGCGGGCCGCCGAGCTTGGGCCGGATGCCGCAATAGGCCGGCTGCAGGGCGCCGTCGGCCAGCCCCGGCCAGTACTTGCGGACTTCGGCGTAGAAGCGCTCGCCGCGGCGCGGATCGACGCCGTAGTCGATGGCTTCCACCCATTCCACGTCGGGGCCGAAGCGGGCCTGGCCGCCGAGATCGAGCGTCAGGTGCACGCCGAGCCCGCCGGGCTCGGGCAGAGGATAGACCAGGCGCGAGAAGGGGGCGCGGCCGGCCAGGGTGAAATAGTTGCCCTTGGCCAGGCGCAGGGCCGGCACATGGCGGGGCTCGAGGCCGGTGATCGCGGCGGCGACCTTCGCGGCATGCAGCCCGGCCGAGTTGATGAGCATTTCTGCCGCCAGTTGCATCGGCTCCTCGCCGCCCACTTCCAGCAGAAAGTCGCCGGCACGCGCCTCGGCTCGGAGCAGCGGACTATTCAGGGCCAGCGCCGCGCCGTGCGCCTCGGCCTCGCCGAGCAGGGCCAGCATCAGGCCTTGGCTGTCGACGATGCCTGTGGACGGCGAGAGCAGGGCGGCGACGGCATTGAGCTGAGGTTCCAGTGCCTTCGCCTGTGCTGCGCCAAGCGGCTCCAGGTCGGCAACGCCGTTCTGCGCAGACTGACTTTTCAGCGCGGCGAGTTTTTCCTCCTGTTCCGGCGCGGTGGCGACGATCAGCTTGCCGCAGCGGCGGTGAGAGACGTTGTATGCCGTGCAGAATTCATAGAGCCGGCGATTACCCTCGACGCACAGGCGCGCCTTGAGCGAGCCGGGCGGATAGTAAAGACCGGCGTGGATCACCTCGCTGTTGCGCGAGCTGGTCTCCAGGCCGATGGCCTCGTTGGCCTCGAGGATAACCGTCTCGATGCCGCGGTGGGCGAGCGCGCGTGCGCAGGCCAGGCCGACCACGCCCGCGCCGACGACGACGGCGCCGACTTTCTCTGTCATGAAGGCAACTCCAGTTGCAGGGCGACCCGCGCCGGGTCGGGTTCATCCAGAAAAGGCACCACGCCGAGCGGCGGCGCCTGCAGGCGCGCGCGCAGCGTGTCGATGTTCTCCGCCACGCCGGCCATGGCCGGCTCGACCTGGCAGGCGACCCAGCCGGCGAGCGCCAGGCCGCGTGCGCGGATGGCCTCGGCGGTGAGCAGCGCGTGGTTGAGGCAGCCCAGGCGCAGGCCGACCACCAGCACCAGCGGCAGGCCGAGCCGCGCCGCGAGGTCGGCGCCGTCGAGGGTTGCGCTGAGCGGCACGCGGAAGCCGCCGGCGCCTTCGACGACGAGGAAATCGGCCAGCCCGCGCAGCGCGTCGCAGCGATGCGCGATGACTTCGAGGTCGATCGTGATGCCGTCGCGCCGCGCGGCGAGGTGCGGCGAAAGCGGTTCGCGCAACGGGTAGGGATTGATGAGCTCGCGCGGCGAGGCCACGTTGCTCGCGGCGATCAGGGCCTCCACGTCCTCGTCCCCGCCGGCCGCCACCGGCTTCATGCCCAGCGCGCGCAGGCCCTGTGCGGCGGCGGCGCGCAGCAGCGCCGCGGCGACCAGCGTCTTGCCGACGCCGGTGTCGGTGCCGGTCACGAAATACGCCCGGCTCATCGCTCCAGTTCCGTCAGCGCCTCGACCAGCCGCGCCACCTGCGCCTCGGTGTGCGCGGCGCAGAGCGTGATGCGCAGCCGCGCCGAGCCGGCCGGCACGGTGGGCGGGCGGATGCCGGGCACCCAGAGGCCGCGCTCGAACAGTTTGCCGGCCACCGCCATCGTCTCGGCGTTGCCGCCGATCACCAGCGGCTGGATGGCCGTGTCGGAAGGCAGCAGGGACCAGCGCTGCGGCCTGAACGACTCGCGCAGCTGGGCGATGCGGGCGGCGAGGTTGGCCCGCCGATCGTCGCCCGCCTCGATGAGGTCGAGGGCGGTCAGCAGGGCGTGGGCGACCAGCGCCGGCTCGGCGGTGCTGAAGATGTAGGTGCGCGCCTTCTGCAGGATCCACTCGATGGCGTTCTCCGCGCCGGCGACGAAGGCGCCGGCCCCGCCGGCCGCCTTGCCCAGCGTGCCCATCACCAGCAGGCGCGGCGAGGCGAGGCCGAAATGCGCCGCGCTGCCGCGCCCTTGCGGGCCGAGCAGGCCGAAGCCGTGGGCGTCGTCCACCAGCAGCCAGGCCTTGTGGCGTTCGGCGAGGGCGAGGAGTTCCGGCAGCGGGGCGATGTCGCCGTCCATGCTGAACACGCCATCGCTGATGATCAACCGCCGCCCGTACTCAGTCGTCGCCGCGATCTGGCGGCGCAGATCATCAGGGTCGCAGTGCTCGTAGGCGACGATCTGCGCC
>JADLGU010000202.1 GCA_020849155.1 Rhodocyclaceae bacterium
ACCAGTTCGGCGACTTCTTCCTTGGCCACGTCGCAGCCGGCGACGTCGGCGAAAGTGATGGTGTTGGTCGATTCGTCGAGGATGCGCGCGCGCGACTTGCCGAAGGAGAAGGCGCCGCCCTTGCCGCCGCCCTGCATCTGGCGCATGAAGAACACCCAGACGCCGATCAGCAGCAGCATCGGAAACCAGGAGACGAAGAGGTTCATCAGGAAGGACTGCTCCTCGTCGGGCTTGGCCACCACCTTTACGTTGTTCTTGAGCAGATCGCTCACCATCCAGAGGTCGGCCGGCGCGTAGGAGATGATCTTCTTGCCCTCGGTGGTGGTCGCCTCGAGCGTGCGGCCCTGGATCACCACCTTGGCGATGCGCCCGGCCTTCACCTCGTCGAGGAACTGTGAGTATTCAAGGGTGTTCTGCGCCACCTGGCGCGTACTGAACTGGTTGAAGACGGTCATCAGCACGACGCCGATCACCAGCCAGATGGCGAGATTCTTGAAGAGATTGTTCAAGCGATTCCTCTATGGCCCGACAGGGGCCTCAATATCCGATGCGACCGATGCATTCTAAGACCGTTCCCCGCCCGGCGCAAACCGGTAAAAACCGCATTAACCCTGCCGCGAATGGGGACGGTTGCCCAAGCCCAGGAGATACACCTCGCTGCTGCGGTCGCGCGAGGATTTCGGCTTGCGCACCACCACCTTGTCGAAGGCCGCCATCATCGCCTTGCGGAAGGCATCGAACCCTTCGCCCTGGAAGGTCTTGACCAGGAAATGGCCGCCGGGTTTCAAATGCGCCGCGGCGAATTCCAGCGCCAGTTCCGCCAGATGCACCGAGCGGGCTTGATCCGAGACGGCGATACCCGAGACATTGGGGGCCATGTCGGAAATCACAAGGTCTACCGGCCGGCCGGCGAGCCGCAAAGTCAGTGCCGCCAGTACGGCGTCCTCGCGGAAATCGCCCTGGATGAAGTCCACCCCGGCCAGCGGCGCCATCTCCAGCAGATCGAGCGCGAGCACGCGGCCGTGGCTGCCGACCCGTTCTGCCGCCACCTGGCACCAGCCGCCCGGCGCGGCACCGAGGTCGACCACCGTCATGCCGGGGCGCAACAGGCGGTCCTTGTCATCGATTTCCTTCAGCTTGAAGGCGGCGCGCGAACGCCAGCCCTCCGCCTTCGCCCGCTGGACGTAGGGGTCGGTAACATGCTCGCGCATCCAGGCCTTGCTGGTCTTGTGCTTCTTCACCGCGTAAAATCCCGTAATGACTGAACTGACTTCATCCCTGCGCAGGTCGCTGCGCGCCCGCGCCCACGGCCTGCATCCAGTCGCCAGCATCAGCCAGAAAGGCCTCAGCGGGGCCGTCCTCGCCGAGATCGACCGCGGCCTCAAGGCGCACGAACTGATCAAGGTGCGCGTCTACGGCATCGAGCGCGACGAGCGCGAGGCCCTGCTCGGCGAAATCTGTTCCCGCCTGGCGGCGGCCCCGGTCCAGCACATCGGCAACGTCCTGGTGGTGTTCCGGGCAAATCCGGAAGCACCGGTCGCGCCACCGAAGCCGGCGAAGAAGCCCGCCACCCGCACAGGGAAAAAACCGGCTGCCCGCCCGAGCGCCTCGCGCAAGCGCCTCGGCAATTAGTTCGTTCAGCGCCCCCGTCCCTGCAGCAGCACCAGGGCCGCCCCCAGCAGGCTTTGCAGCACGTAGAGGCCGCCGGCGAGGCCATGCCAGGCGGCGAAGCGGTCCCTCAGCGCACTTTCCATGACACTGCGCGGTCCGGCTTCGGCCTTCAACTGGTCGAGGACCGGATGGATGCCGAAATGCCCGGTCAGCGTCAGCAACAGCATGGCCAGCACCAGCCAGAACACCCGCGACTTGAACGCGGCGCGTCCCCGTACCATTGCCAGGTAGCCCAGCAGATAGGCGGCGCAACCCATGCCCGCCCAGGCGATCAGGCCGAACAGGTTGCCCGCCAGTTTACCGGCGAGCACGCGATCCTCGAGCGAAGCGAACAGCGTGGGCGCGGCAATGAATCCGATCGCCCACAGGCAGCCGACCCACAGGGTGATGGCTAGGGCGTAGAGGCTTTCCGCCAGCCGGCGCACGTTGGAAATCAGAGGTAGCGAACGTCGAGCACTTCGTACTCGCGCACGCCGCCGGGCGCCTTCACCTCGGCGATGTCGCCGGCGTATTTGCCGATCAGGGCGCGAGCGATCGGCGAAGAGATGGATATCTTGTTGTTCTTCAAATCGGCCTCGTCGTCGCCGACGATCTGGTAGGTGACCCTGGCGCCGCTCTCCTGGTCCTCCAGGTCGACCGTGGCGCCGAAGACGCAGCGGCCGTCGGCGTCGAGCAGGGCCGGATCGATGATCTGGGCATTGCCCAGCTTGCCCTCGATTTCCTGGAGGCGCCCCTCGATGAAGCTCTGGCGCTCGCGGGCGGCGGCGTACTCGGCATTCTCGGACAGGTCGCCGTGGGCGCGCGCCTCGGCAATGGCCGCCACGACGTTCGGACGGTCGACGGTCTTCAGCCGATGCAACTCCTGCCGCAACATCTCCGCCCCGGCTTTGGTGATGGGCACTTTGCTCATGATGAAATCCTAGCTCAGTTCCGCGTGCAGCGTCTGCAAGGCGTACGTTTCCAACTCGGCCAGATGGCGCAGCCCGGCACAGGCGGCGCGGGCGCCCTCGATGGTCGTATATAGCGTGACGCGCTGCGCCAGGGCGCTGGTGCGGATGGAGCGCGAGTCGGCGATGGCCTGGCGCTTCTCCTCGACCGTGTTGATGATCAGCGCCACTTCGTTGTTCTTGATCATGTCCACGATGTGCGGGCGGCCCTCGGCAACCTTGTTCACCACCGTGACCTTGAGCCCGGCGGCGGCGATCGCGCCGCCGGTGCCGCGCGTGGCGAGCAGGGTGAAGCCGAGCTCCGCGAGGTCGCGCGCCACCTCGACCGCCTTGGCGCGGTCCTGTTCCTTGACGCTGATGAAGACCTTGCCCGACTTGGGCAGCCGGGTGCCGCCGGCCAGCTGCGACTTGACGAAGGCCTCCGCAAAAGTGCGGCCGACCCCCATCACCTCGCCGGTGGACTTCATCTCCGGCCCAAGGATGGTGTC
>JADLGU010000203.1 GCA_020849155.1 Rhodocyclaceae bacterium
ATGGCGACGGCTTCGGCGCGGTAGTTGCGGATATCGTCGGCGAGTACGGTCGAGCTGGCGAGCGAAGCGGCAACGATAACAAAGGTCTTGTTCATGTCATTCTCCCCTTAGCGCTTGATGCCCGGGCCCTTGTACACCTGGCCGTTGGCGGTGACGGTCATGTAGGCGAGCAGGGCGGTGACGGAATCCGACAGGTAGTTCGGCTCGGGGAAGCGCTGCTGGCGGAAGCAGTCGTTCATGCGCCATTGCTGGGTCAGCATGAAGCCGCCGGTCATGCGATAGCCCGGCCAGCCCTGGTAGGCGCGGACGGCCTGGTCGGGCTTCCTCAGATTGGGAAGGTCCTGGGTGCGGATGCGCATGCCGTCGGCGCCATGGCAGGTGGCGCAGGAGAAATCGTAGGGACCGGCGCGGTAGGCGAAGATTTCCTTGCCGATCTGGTAGGTCTCGATCTCCTTGGGGTGTTTCTGCGGCGCGGCGATCTTCATGCCGCGCGATTGGGCGGCGACGTAGGTGACGACGGAAACATGGTCCGGCGTCCGCTGCTCGTTGCTGAAGGGCTGCTTGCGGATGTCCTCCTCCTTGTAGCCGAGGTACTTCACCATGCAATGCACGACGCGGCGCTCGGCATCCATGACCTGGCCGACGTCGGCGAACCAGCGCGGCATGCGCACGTAGGCGCCCTTCACCACGCCTGGGCCCAGGCCAAGGTCGCATTGCGCCATCGAGGCGCCGTCGGGGCCCTTCCGGGTCTTCCAGATCTCCTCGCCCCTCGCTTCGAACAGCTCGGCCGGGTTGTCCTCCTCCAGCACCTCGCGGAACTTCTCGAATTCCGCGGTGATGGCGCTCTTGGCCGGGGCCTTCGGCGCGGCCTTCTTCGGGGCCGGCTGGGCGTGGGCGGCAAATGCCGTCGCGAGCGCCGTGGCGGCGATGAGCATGCCGAGTCGCTGCTTCATGGTGCCTCCTCCTCGTGGGTGATGCGGCTGCAATGGCGGGGCGGTCCTGGCCGCCCCGTTGTTGTTATGGCGCCCGCCTCAGCCGATGGTGGCTTCGTCGGTGCGCTTGTCGCCCTTGTTGTCCACCCAGTTGATGACCACCTTGTCGCCGGCCTTGGCGCCCTTCACCTTGAAGCCGAACACCGGGTTGCGCGAGATCGCCGGGCCGGTCTGGCCCTGCAGCACGCGCTTGCCGCCGACGTCGACCGTGATCGACTGGATGTAGTGCGCCGGCACGGTGTTGCCGGCGTTGTCCTTGCGCTGGCCGGTCTCCATCGCGTGGCTCATCAGCACGCGGATGTCGGCCGTGTCGCCCTTCATCTGGGCGCGGATTTTCATTGGATCTGCCATGTCTCTTTTCTCCGTATCCTGGGTTCGCTCAGCCGCCGCAGCCGCCGACGGTAACTTTCACTTCCTTCTTGGCGATGTAGAACTTGCCGTCCGCGGTCTTGGCCACCACTTCCACCAGCGAAGTCTGGCCCATCTTCACGCGCAAAGCCATCTCGGGGACGGCGCCGTTGGCGAAATCGAAAGCCGAAGTAAGGGGGAAGGGATTCTTGTCCACCAGCACCGCCAGCGAAATGGTGTTGGGGATGTTGCTGGCCACGTCGACCGGCACGACGGCGCCGTTCTCGGCGATATCCGGCGCACGGATCACGACATCCTTGCTCTCGGCCGCGCCGCTGGCGCCGATGCCCTTGAGGGCGCCGGCGATATCCTTGGCCTCGAAGGCCGCGCGGTTGATCTCGGCGGCCAGCACCTGCGAGGGCTTGAGCACGCCGGCGGCGAGGGCCGCCGCGATCGCGCCCGTGGCGCCGGCGCCTTTGAGTAGGGTTCTGCGAAATGCATCCATCCGTGTGACTCCTTTGGTCTGTATGTTCGTCCGCAGCTTGGCGACGTGAGCGGACTCTAGCCTGTTCGGCCGGGCGGGACAATTCATTGGTTCTGATCGGAAAATAAGCGACCCCAATATCATCGGTCGCTAATATAGCGGCTTACGCCGCCTGCCAGGCACCGCTCTTGCCGCCGCTTTTTTCCAGTAGACGGACGTTCTCGAAATGTATTCCACGGTCGACCGCCTTGCACATGTCGTAGATGGTGAGCAGGCCGACGCTGACCGCGGTGAGGGCTTCCATCTCGACGCCGGTGCGGCCGACAGTCTCGGCGGTGGCCTCGCAGGTGATGCAGGCGCGCTGGCGGTCGATGGCGAATTCCACGCCGACCCGGGTCAGGGCGATCGGGTGGCAGAGGGGGATCAGTTCCGCGGTGCGCTTGGCGGCCTGGATGGCGGCGATGCGGGCCACCCCCAGCACGTCGCCCTTCCTGGCGTCTCCGGCCTCGACCAGGGCCAGGGTGGCCGGCTGCATGAAGACGGTGCCGGTGGCGCGGGCGATGCGGCGGGTCTCGCCCTTTTCCGCGACATCCACCATGTGCGCCTGGCCCGAGGCGTCGAAATGGGTCAGCGGGTTGGTCATCGATCGGCGCGGTTCAGGCGGGAGAGGAGACCGGTGGCGGGATGTTAAGTTCGACCCAGTAACGGCCCAGCAGCTCGACGGTCTCCCGCAGGCGGCCGTAATCCAGCGGCTTGCGCACATAGCTGTTGGCGCCGAGCAGCGCCGCCGCGCGAACGTCGCGGCCTTCGGAGGAGGCCGACAGGATCACCACCGGCAGCAGCCGGGTGCGGGGGTTCTCGCGCAGCTCGCGCAGCACCTCCAGGCCGTTTACCTTGGGCAGGTTGAGGTCGATCAGGGCCATGCCCGGCAGGTCGTCGCCGCTGCGCCCGGCATGGGCATTGCGGGCCAGCAGGTAGTCGAGGGCCTCGACGCCGTCGACGCAGAGCGCCACCAACTCCTCCTGAATCACCGGCTTGAGGGCATTGAGGATCAGCCGGGTATCCTCGGGTGAGTCCTCGGCCAGCAGGATCGCATGTGTGTTCAAGGGTTGAGAACCTTTTCGGGTGGGGCCGATCAATCCGACTTTCGGCCTATTCTAGCCGATTCCTGCAGGGGCGGAAAAAGGCCTCCCGGCGCCTGCAAGGTATCATATGTGTATGAAGTTGCGCGCGCTGCTCTTGCTGGCCTGCCTGGCCCCCACCGTCCTCGCCGAAGGCCTGCCCGACCTGGGCGAAGCCTCCAGCGCCGATCTGTCGCCGCAGATGGAGCGCCGCGTCGGCGAGACCATCATGCGCGACATCCGCCTGCGCGAGCCCTCCTACATCGACGATGTCGAAGTCGCCGCCTATCTGAATGCGCTGGGCGCCCGGCTGTCGGCGGCCACCCCCGAGGCGGCCCGCAACTTCGAGTTCTTCGCCCTGCGCGACGCCACCCTCAACGCCTTCGCCCTGCCGGGCGGCTACATCGGGGTGCACAGCGGCCTGATCCTGGCCGCCCAGACCGAGTCCGAACTGGCCGGCGTGCTGTCCCACGAAATGGCCCACGTCACCCAGAAGCACCTGGCGCGCCTGATGGGCAAGCAGAACCAGGCCCAGGTGGCGCAATGGCTGGCGGTGGCCGTGGCGGTGCTGGCGGCGCGCTCCAGTCCCGACCTCAGCCAGGCGGCGATGGTGGCGGGCACCGCCGCCGGGGTGCAGACCATGCTCAACTACTCGCGCGACTTCGAGCGCGAGGCCGACCGCATCGGCATCCAGACCCTGGAACGGGCCGGTTTCGACGTGCGCGGCATGGCCAGATTCTTCGAGCGCATGCAGAAGTTCGGCCGCCTCGACGAGAACAACGCGCCCGGCTACCTGCGCACCCACCCGCTCACGGTCGAACGCATTGGCGACATGGAAAACCGCATCCTGCAGGTCAACTACCGCCAGGTGGCGGACACGGTCGATTTCCAGCTGGTGCGCGCCAAGCTGCGCGCCGGCCTCGGCACGCCGCAGGAAGCCGTCACCGAGTTCGAGAGCCAGCTGAAGGACCGCAAGTACCTTTCCGAGGCGGCCGCCCGCTACGGCCTGGGGCTGGCCCACATGCGGGCCCGGCAGTACGCCGCGGCCGAGCGCGAGGTGGCCGAGCTGCGGCGCCTGAAGACTTCCTCGCCGATGGTCGACACCCTGGCCACCGACGCCAGGAAGGCCCAGGGCGATTTCGCCGCCGCCCTCAAGCTGTATCGCGAGGCGCGTCTGCGCTACCCGCGCAACAAGGCCCTGCTGTACGGCCAGATCGACGCCCTGCTCGCCGACCGCCAGCCGCAGGAGGCGCTCAGGACCGCCACCGCCGAATTGCAGCTGACCCCTTCCGACGCCGCCCTGCACGGCCTGCAGGCGAAGAGCTATTCGGCGCTGGGCAAGCATCTGCAGCAGCACCGGGCCCAGGCCGAGCTGTATGCCCTGCAGGGCCAGCTGGTGGCGGCCATCCAGCAGCTGGAACTGGCGCAGAAATCCGCCGACGGCGACTACTTCGAACACTCCCAGGTCGACGCCCGGCTACGCGAATTGCGCGCCCGGCATCTCGAGGAAATGAAGCAGAAACTGCCGCTTTGAGCCAGGCATTGGCCGCGCTTATGTTGATACAGATCAGAAAATCGACCACCCCTATTTCCCAATAAAATAAAACGATTATTGCCCCTTCCGGGAAGTGCTAGCCTTCGCACGGATTCAAAAAAGGCTCTATTCAGGGAGGAGACGCAATGGCACTGGTCAATCCGCACGGCGGGGGCGCGCTGAAGCCCCTGTTGCTGCAGGGCGAGGCGTTGAAGGCCGAACTGGCGCGCGCCCAGACGCTGCCGAAGATCAAGGTCAGCTCGCGCGAGAAGGGCGACCTGATCATGCTGGGCATCGGCGGCTTCACGCCGCTCGACGGCTTCATGACCCACAGCGACTGGCAGGGCGTCTGCGACGGCATGAAGCTGGCCAACGGCCTGTTCTGGCCGATCCCCATCACGCTGTCCACCGACCAGGCGACCGCCGATTCGCTGAAGACCGGCGCCGACGTCGCGCTGCTCGATCCGGACAGCGGCGAGATCCTCGCCACCATGAAGGTCACCGAGAAGTACGCCATCGA
>JADLGU010000204.1 GCA_020849155.1 Rhodocyclaceae bacterium
CGCCAGGGCGTGGTCGGGGTGGCTTTCCAGTTCGGGGTAGGACACCGACTCCACCGCCGCATGCGCGGCGAGGTGGGCGACGACCTTGCGGGTGTTGTCGACATGGCGCTGCATCCGCAGCGGCAGCGTCTCCATGCCCTGCAGCAGCTGGAAGGCGGTCATCGGGCTCATGCAGGCGCCGAAGTCGCGCAGGCCCTCGCGCCGCGCCCGCAGCAGGAAGGCGGCGACGGTGGATTCCTCGGCGAAGTCCATGCCGTGGAAGCCGGCATAGGGTTCGGTCAGGGTCGGGAACCTGCCGCCGCTCTTCTCCCAGTCGAATTTGCCGCTGTCGACCAGCAGGCCGCCGATGGCCACGCCGTGGCCGCCGAGGAACTTGGTCGCCGAGTGGAAGAGGAGATCGGCGCCCAGCTCGAAGGGGCGCATCAGGTAGGGCGTGGTGAAGGTCGAATCCACCATCAGCGGCAGGCCGGCCGCGTGGGCGATCTCCGCCAGGCGCGGCACGTCGAGCACGTCGAGGCCGGGGTTGCCCAGCGTCTCGCCGAAGAGCAGGCGCGTGTTCGGCTTGATCGCCGCGCGCCAGGCGTCGAGGTCGCGCGGATTCACGAAGGTCGTTTCGATGCCGAAGCGCGGCAGGGTGTATTCGAGCAGGTTGTGCGAGCCGCCGTAGAGCGCGCGCGAGGCGACGATGTGGCCGCCCGCGCCCATCAGGGTGCACACGGCGAGGTGCAGGGCGGCCTGGCCCGAGGCGGCGGCGATGGCGCCGACGCCGCCTTCGAGGGCGGCGATGCGCTCTTCCAGCACGGCGTTGGTCGGATTCGAGATGCGCGAGTAGACGTGGCCGGCCCGCTCCATGTTGAACAGGGCGGCGGCCTGGTCGGCGTCCTTGAAGACGAAGCTGGTGGTGAGGTAGATCGGCGCGGCGCGGGCGCCGTATTGCGGGTCGGGGGCTTGTCCTGCGTGCAGGCTCAGGGTGTCGAAGTTGTAGGCGCTGGTTTTGCTCATGGGGGTGTCCAGGCGTGGAAGCCCGGCTATGGTATGCGGGGGCGGTGTGAATGACAACCGCGCCGGCGCTATTTCTCCGTCTGCACGAACACCCCGTTCCAGTCGGCCGGCGGCGGCCGGTCGAGGTAT
This sequence comes from Rhodocyclaceae bacterium, assembly GCA_020849155.1. Classification (GTDB taxonomy): domain Bacteria; phylum Pseudomonadota; class Gammaproteobacteria; order Burkholderiales; family Rhodocyclaceae; genus Desulfobacillus. Next base: position 1,132 of record JADLGU010000204.1, read on the forward strand.
TCCCCGCACAGCGCGGCGAAGACCGCGGCGGGGCCGTCGTCGGGGCGGCGTTCCAGCACGGCGCGGAACAGCCGTCGCGCCTCGTCGAAGCGGCGGCCGAGGTAGTGCGCCATCGCCGCGGCGTAGGTGTCCAGGTCGTCCACCGCGTCCCGCCGCCCCGCCAGCTCGAAGATCTCGAGCGGCTCGGCGCGGCCCTTGGGCATGACGCGCGCCAGCGGGCGGAAGGCGAACTGGCCGGGCCGCTGCGCCTCCGCCTCGCGCTGGGTGGCGCCGGCGACGATGATGCGGGTGCCGAAGGCCTTGTTGAGCGGTTCCAGGCGGGAAGCGGTGTTCACCTCGTTGCCGATCACCGTGTAGTCGAAGACCTGGTGCGAGCCCATGTTGCCGACCACCATCTCGCCGGTGTTGATGCCGATGCGGATCTCCAGCGCGCCGCCGGCGGCCTGCCAGGCCGTGCTCTGGCGACCGACTTCTTCCAGCATCAGCAGCGCCGTCTCGCAGGCGCGCGCGGCGTGGTCCGGCTGCGGCAGCGGGGCGTTCCACTCGGCCATCACCGCGTCGCCGACGAACTTGTCGAGGGTGCCGCCGGTCTGCGCCACGCAGGCCGTCATGCGGTCGAGGTAGCCGTTGAGCAGCGCGCTGACCTCCTCCGGCGGCAGCTTCTCGGAGAAGCCGGTGAAGCCGGCGACGTCGGAGAACAGCACCGTCATGCGCCGCCGCTCGCCGCCCAGGCGCAGCTTGTCCGGCGCGCGCAGCACTTCCTCCAGCACGGAGGGCGCCAGGTAGTGGCCGAAGGCGGTGCGCAGCCAGCGCTTGTCCCGCTCGGCCAGCGCGGCGCGGGCCAGCAGCATGCCACCATAGGCGAGCGCCAGGGCCGTCAGCGGCGGCACCAGCGGCAGCGCCCAGCCGGCGCCGTAGGCGGCCCAGGCGGCGCCGGCGAAACCGCCGGCCAGGGCCAGGAACAGCGGCACGCCGAGGCGGAAGCGCAGCTTCTGCGCCATCAGGGCGGCGGCCAGGCAGAGGGCCAGCGTCAGCAGCGAGCTTGTCCAGGCCGGCGGCGCGCGCAGGAAGCGGCCGGCGAGCAGGCTGTCGATGATGTTGGCGTGGAGCTCGATGCCCGGGGTGACCGGCGAGAAGGGCGTGGCGCGCAGGTCGGAGAGCCCCGCCGCCTGGGCCGAGACGAGGACGATCCTGTCGCGGAAGGCGCCCGCCGCCAGCGGCGATTCGCGGCCGGCGGCGCGCAGGTCCTTGGCGGCGAGCACCAGTTCGTAGGGGAGGTGGCGGTAGAAGGACTGGAAGGTTTCGGCGCCGTCCGCGGCGCGCTGCAGGATGCCGCCCTGGAAGCGGATCCAGGCGCTGTCGTCGGCGGCCAGCGGCAGCGCGCCGTCGCCGAATGCCAGACCATCCGGGGTGCGCCTGAGCGAGGCCAGCGGCAGGCCCTTGACGTAGGCGGCGATGGCCAGCCCGAGGCTGGGGTAGGCCGCCTGCCGGTCGGCCTGCCACAGCAGCGGCGCGAAGCGGCGGTAGGTGCCGTCGGCGTCGGGCAGGGCGTTGATGTGGCCGATGCCGCGCGATGCTTTCGCCAGTTCGGCGAAGGGCAGGAGGGCCTGGCCGCGGACGGCGGCCTCGCCGCGGGCGGCCACCGGCACGGGCGGCGCGACGGCGGCCGCCGCACCCTGCGCGCCGGGCGGCGTGGGCGCGAAGACGGCAGCCTGGAAGACGTTGCCGGCCCGGGCGACGGCGGCGACGAACTCGCGGTCGCCGAGGCCGGGCTGCAGGGCCTCGATGCGCCGTGTCAGTTCGCCGCGCACTTCGGCCAAGTCGGCGCTGCGGGCCATGGCGGCGAGCCCCTCCCATTCGGCGGCGTCCACTTCGCGCCGCGTCGCCGGCTCGGCGAAGAGCAGGTCGAAGCCGACGGCGGCGGCGCCGTCGGCGGCCAGGTATTCGGCGACTTCGCCGTGCAGGGCGCGCGGCCAGGGCCAGCGGCCGTAGAGCGGGGCCAGGCGCTCGATGGTCTCCTCGGTGATGTCGAGGATGACGATGCGCTCGGTGTGGGAGGTCGGCGCGGCGTGCCGGCGGGCGCGGGCGGCTAGGGTGCGGCGCTCGAAGCTCTCCAGCTGGCCGCCGGGGTCGAGGCCGACCGCCGCGGCCGCCAGCAGCGCCAGGCCGAGCGGCAGCCTCACCGCCGCCAGTCGGCCTTCAGCTTGCCCTTGCCGCCCACCACATGGCAGGCCTGGCAGAAATCGAAGACGGTGCCGCTTTTCTCCAGCACCGGGGCCGAAGCCTGCGCTTTGGCCGGCACGGACTGGCCGGCGTCGATGGCGACGTACTCGCCCCTGGGCACGGCGAGCTTTTTCCCGTCGGGCGAGGTGACCTCGATGTTGCCGGCGCAGGTGCAGGCGCAGACGGCCTTCTCGCCCTCGCCGAAGACCATCGAGAAGGCGGTGCCGCGCACGCCGGCGATGGCGATCGGGGTGCTGATGGCGGCGCGGCCGCCGGCCGGCAGCGCGGTCTGCATCCACAGCGCGCCGCGGTTCATCTTCGTGGTGAAGTCCTTCGGCTCGCGGCCCATCTCGATCTCCGAGGCCGGCCCCATGACGAAGCGGCCGACG
>JADLGU010000205.1 GCA_020849155.1 Rhodocyclaceae bacterium
CCGGGCGAGGAATTTTAACGCATCCGCGCGGATCGGCTCCAGTCGCGGCGTGTTGAGGACGGCGGCATTGTCGCGCAGCACGGCGAAAGTGCGCGGATCGCGCTCGACCAGTGTGACCGCCGCGGCGCCGCGCGAAGCCGCCTCGAAGCCGAGCGCCCCGCTGCCGGCGAAGAGATCGAGGCAGACCAGGCCGGTGAGATCCTGCCCCAGCCAGTTGAACAGCGTCTCGCGCACCGCGTCCGGCGTCGGCCTCAGCCCCGGGGCGGCGTGAAAGGCGATGAGGCGGCGCTTCCACTCGCCGCCGACGATGCGCAGGCGGGACAACGGCTCAGTCCCCGGCGACGATGACCGTGACCATGTGCTCCGGCCTGACGTGGCGGGCGAACGCCGCGCGGATGTCGGCGACGGTGACCGCCTCGACCCGGCGCGGGAAGGCGTCGATATAGTCGAGCGGCAGGCCGTAGAAGCCGATCACCGAGAGGTACTCGAGCAGCTTGCGGTTGCTGTCGATGCGCAGCGGGAAGCCGTCGGCCAGGTTGCGCCGGGCGGCCTTCAGCTCCGCTTCGGTCGGGCCGTTGGCAAGGAACTCGGCCAGCACCTCCTCCACCAACTTGAGCGCCGCCTGTGCCTGCTCGCGCTTGGTCTGCAGGCCGATCTGGAAGGGACCGCGCGCGAGCTGCGGGTGGAAATAGCTGTAGACGCTGTAGGCGTAGCCACGCTTCTCGCGCACCTCCTGCATCAGGCGCGAGACGAAGCCGCCGCCACCGAGAATGTAGTTGCCGACCAGCAGCGGGAAATAGTCGGGGTCGCCGCGGCGCAGTGTCGGCAGGCCCAGCTGGATGTGCGCCTGCTGGGCAGGATGGTCGACCCGCACGGTGTTCCTGGTCGGCAGCGCCGTCTCCGGCAGACCGACTTTTTCCTGCACATCGGGGAGGTTGGCCGTGAGGCGCTGCGCCAGCGCTTCAGCCTCGGCGCGCCCCAAATCGCCGATGATCGAGACGACGGCGCGGCGCGCGCCGTAGTGGGCCCGATAGAAGGCCAGCAGGTCGTCGCGGCCGATCCTCTCCACGCTCTCCGCCGTCGGCACCCGGCCATAGGGGTGGTCGGGGTAGAGCGCGGCGGTGAAGCGCTTGGCGGCGATGCTGCCCGGCCGTGTGTCGGCTTCCCGGATGCCGGCGATCAGGCGGGCCTTCTCGCGCTCCAGCACGGCGGCGGGGAAGGCCGGCTGCTGGAGCACCAGCCGCATCAGCTCCACGGCCGCCTCGCGCTCGCGAGGAGCGGACAGGCTGCGCAGCGCGACGCTGGCACGGTCCTGGTCGGCGCCGCCGCCCATCATGGCGCCGCTGTCGGCCAGGCGTTCGGCGATCATCTGCTCGTCCAGATCGCCGGCGCCCAGCCCCATCAGGCTGCGCGTCAGGCCGGCCAGACCGGCCTTGCCTTCCGGGGCATAGGCGCCGCCGGCGGCGAAGTCGACCTGGATGTCGACGATCGGCACCACCCGGCTTTCGATGAAGAACACGCGCGCGCCGGAAGGCGCGGTCCAGTGCTCGATCTTCGGGCCGGCCTGGGCCGCGGCGGCGGCGAGCGCGAGCAGGCTTGCAATCAGGAATTTCGCGGTAGTTGTCATCTCAGTGCCGTCCTGCGGAAACCGACTTTTTCTGCGCCGCCCCATCGGGCAAGGGCTGAGGATCGAGCACGGCGACGGTGAGCGCGTCGTCGCCGAAGTATTTCTTCGCCGCCGCCCGCACCTCCTCGGCGCTGACGCTGCGCAGCCTCTCGATCAGGGTATCGATGTCGCGCCAGTGCACGCCGGCCGATTCGAGGCGGCCGATCTCCATCGCCTGCGCCATCATCGAATCGCGCTTGTACACCTGGGCGGCGATGAGCTGGGTGCGCACCCGCTCCAGCTCCTGGGCATCGACGCCCTCGCTCGCCACCCGCGCGATCTCGGCCCGCAGCGCCGCCTCCAGCTCGGCCACGCCGCGCCCCTCCGCCGGCGTGCCGCTGACCACGAACAGCGCCTCGCCTCGCACCGTGGCATCGTAGCCGGCGCCGGCCGAAACGGCGAGCTTGGCGCCGCGCACGACGTTCCTTGCCAGCCTGGCCGCCTCGTGGCCGTCGAGCACGCCGGCCAGCATCTCCAACGCGTAGGGCTCGCGCTCGCCGCGCAGGTCGCGCAGCGCCGGCACCTTCCAGGCCAGCGACAGATAGGGCAGCTTGGCCGGCGCCTTGACCGTCAGGCGCTTGGCCCCGACCTGCGCCGGTTCGGTCTGCGGCTTGCGTTCGGGCAGCGCCTTGCGCGGGATTTTGCCGTAGTGCCGCTCGGCCAGGCGGAAGACTTCGTCCTTGTCCACATCGCCGACCACGATGACGTAGGCGTTGTTGGGCGCGTACCAGCGGCGGTACCAGTCGCGCGCATCCGCCGCCGTCATGTTCTCCAGGTCGTTCATCCAGCCGATGATCGGACGGCGGTAGGGATGGGCCTGGAAGGCTGCCGCCATCTGCTTCTCGTACACCAACGATTGCGGGTTGTCTTCGGTGCGCAGGCGCCGCTCTTCCATGACCACCTTGATCTCCTGCGCGAACTCCTTCGGGTCGAGCACCAGGTTGGCCATCCGGTCGGCTTCCAGCGCCATCATCTCGGGCAGGCGTTTTGCCGGCACCTGCTGGAAATAGGCGGTGTAGTCGAGACTGGTGAAGGCGTTGTCGCGCCCCCCGGCGGCGGCCACCCGCTTGTTGAACTCGCCCGGCTTGAGCGTCTTGGTGCCCTTGAACATCATGTGCTCGAGCACATGGGCGACGCCGGAGGTGCCGTCGGTCTCGTCCATGCTGCCGGCGCGGTACCAGACCATGTGCACCGCCGTCGGCGCGCGGCGGTCTTCCTGGACAATGATGCGCAGGCCGTTGGCCAGCGTCTTCTCATGGGGATTGGCCCAGACGGTCGTCGCCGTCAGGGCCAGCGCTGCAAATAACCTGATCTTCATGGGGTCTAATTGGCTTCTGATAAAATTTCGCTGCATTCTCGCACGGGGATGGTCTCCGCGCCGATTCAGACTCGCATATCCATGTTTGGTTTCCTGAAGAAGTCCGACACGCCCGACACGCCGCGCCCGTCGTGGTCCGAGCGGCTCAAGGCCGGCCTGTCGCGTACCCGCGCCCAGCTGGGTGGCCTGTTCGGCCGGCGCATCGACGAGGAAATGCTGGAGGAGCTGGAGACCACCCTGCTGATGGCCGACGTCGGCGTCGAGGCGACGCAATACCTCCTCGATGAGCTGAAGGCCGCCGTCAAGCGTGAAAAGCTGGAAACCGGCGAACAGCTGCGTCGGGCGCTGGGCGAGATCCTGCTCAAGCTGCTCGCCCCGCTGGAGAAGCCGCTCGACGTCTCGGCGCACACGCCCTTCATCATCATGATCGCCGGCGTGAACGGCTCGGGCAAGACCACCTCCATCGGCAAGCTGGCCAAGCACTTCCAGGCGCAGGGAAAATCGGTGCTGCTCGCCGCCGGCGACACCTTCCGCGCCGCGGCCCGCGAGCAGCTGGCGGTATGGGGCGAGCGCAACGGCATCGCGGTGATCGCCCAGGAGTCTGGCGACGCGGCCGCCGTCATCTTCGACGCGGTAAACGCCGCCCGGGCACGCGGCATCGACGTGGTGCTGGCCGACACCGCCGGGCGGCTGCCTACCCAGCTGCACCTGATGGAAGAGATCGCCAAGGTCCGGCGCGTCATCGCCAAGGCCGACTCGACGGCGCCGCACGAAGTGCTGCTGGTGCTCGACGCCAACATCGGCCAGAACGCCCTGGCCCAGGTCAAGGCCTTCGACGCGGCCATCGGCGTCAGCGGCCTGGTGCTCACCAAGCTCGACGGCACCGCCAAGGGCGGCGTCATCGCCGCCATCGCCCGCCAGCAGCCCAAGCCCGTGCGCTACATCGGGGTCGGCGAGGGCATCGACGACCTGCAGCCGTTCCGCGCGCGCGAGTTCGTCGACGCGCTGTTCGGCAAGGCATGATCAGGTTCGAAAAGGTCGGCAAGCGCTATCCGGGCGGCATTGCCGCCCTGAGCGCGCTCGATCTCGCCATCGAAACCGGCGAGATGATCGTCCTCTCCGGCCACTCCGGCGCCGGCAAGAGCACGCTGCTCAAGCTGATCCCGGCCGTCGAGCGGCCGAGCGAGGGCGCCGTGATCGTGAACGGGCAGAACGTCGCTGCGCTCAAGCGCGCCGCCATTCCCTTCCTGCGCCGCAACATCGGCATGGTGTTCCAGGATCAGAAGCTTCTATTCGACCGCAACGCCTTCGACAACGTCATGCTGCCGCTGGCGATCGCCGGCGTGGCGACGCGCGACGCGGGCCGGCGGGTGCGCGCGGCGCTCGACAAGGTCGGCCTGCTCGATCGGGAAAGGGCGATGCCGGTGGCGCTCTCCGGCGGCGAGCAGCAGCGCCTGGCCATCGCCCGCGCGGTGGTGGCGCGGCCCTCGATCCTCATCGCCGACGAGCCGACCGCCCACCTCGACGACGGCACCGCGGCGGACATCGCCGCCATGTTCCACGCCTTCAACCAGGTCGGCGTCACGGTGCTGGTGGCCACCCACCACGAGGCGCTGTTCGCGCCCTACATGACGCGACGCATCGGGCTGTCGCGCGGGAGACTGGCCGCATGAAGGGCTGGCTGCTGCAGCATCGGCAGGCATCGGCGCAAGCCTTCAGGCGGCTGGCATCGACGCCGCTCAACACCCTGCTCGGCGCGCTGGTGCTCGGCATCGCCCTGGCGCTGCCCGCCGGCGGCGAAATGCTGCTGGCCAATTTTCAGCGCCTGGCGCAGCGCATCGCCGCCACGCCGCAGATCTCGGTGTTCATGGCGCTCGACGCGACGAAGAAGGAGGTCGCCGAGGTCGAATCGCGGCTGCGGAAGCATCCCGGGACGCGCGAGGTGAAGCTGGTGCCGCGCGAGGAAACGCTGCGCCGGCTCAAGGAGAGCGAGGGCCTGGGCGAGGTCATCGAGAGCCTGCCGCGCAATCCCTTTCCCGACGCTTTCGTGGTGGTGCCGGGCGATGAGTCCCCCGCCGCGCTGGAGGCCATGCGCAGCGAGTTCGCGGGCTATCCCCGCGTCGAGCATGTGCAGCTCGATTCGGCCTGGGTGAAGAAGCTGGACGCGCTGCTCAGACTGGCCAGGCTGGCCGTCGGCCTGCTGGCGGTCGTGCTGGGCGTGGCGCTGGTGGCCGTCACCTTCAACACCATCCGCCTGCAGATCCTGACCCAGGCCGAAGAGGTCGAGGTCAGTCGCCTGCTTGGCGCCACCGACGCCTACATCCGCCGGCCGTTCTATTATTTCGGCGCCCTGCAGGGCCTGGCCGGCGGCGCCGTCGCCTGGCTGGCGGTACTCGGCGCCACGCTGCTGCTGCGCCTGCCGGTCGGAGAACTGGCCAGCCTGTATGGCATCGATTTCTCGCTCCATATCCTCCCTCTGAGCGATTCCATCCTGCTGTTCGCCCTGGCGGCATGGCTGGGCTGGGCCGGGGCCTGGCTTTCGCTGATCCGTCACCTCTCCGAAAATTAATAAATACATATAGTTGTAATGGAAACCGGGCGGGAACTTCTGGGCTCTTTAGCACTCTACGTCGATGAGTGCTAAAATTTAATCGGGAGGTCAAGCCATATGTCTTATGCGTTGAATCTGCCGGTACCGGTCGCCGTCGGCAACCTGGAAGGCTACATCCAGGCCGCCAACCGTTTTCCGCTCCTCAGCGAAGCGGAAGAGTTGGCTTTGGCTCGCCGCTACCGCCAACAAGACGATCTCGATGCGGCGCGGCAGCTGGTGCTCTCGCACCTGCGCCTGGTGGTTTCAGTGGCGCGCGGCTACCTCGGCTACGGCCTGCCCCACGCCGACCTGATCCAGGAAGGCAACGTCGGCCTGATGAAGGCGGTGAAGCGCTACGACCCCGAGCGCGGCGTGCGCCTGGTGTCCTTCGCCATCCACTGGATCAAGGCCGAGATCCACGAATACATCCTGCGCAACTGGCGCCTGGTGAAGATCGCCACCACCAAGGCGCAGCGCAAGCTGTTCTTCAACCTGCGCAGCCTGAAGCAGGGCCTCAACACCATGAGCGGCGAGGAAGTCGGCGCCGTGGCCAGGCAGCTCGGCGTCAAGCCGGAGGAGGTGCGCGAGATGGAGACGCGCCTCACCGGCCGCGACATCGCCATGGAAGCCAGTTCAGATGACGAGGACGAGTCCTTCGCGCCGATCGCCTACCTCGCCGACCCGGCCGAGGAGCCCTCGGAAGCGCTGGCCAACCGCGAGATCGAGCGCCTGCAGGAAACCGGGCTGAAGCGGGCGCTGGAAAGCCTGGACGAGCGCAGCCGGCGCATCATCGAGCGGCGCTGGCTGGCCGAGGGCGAGTCCGCCACCCTGCACGAACTGGCCGACGAGTACGGTGTCTCGGCCGAGCGCATCCGCCAGATCGAGGCCAAGGCCATGCAGAAGATGAAGGGGCTGCTGGCGCACGCCGCCTGAACGGCCTCGCGCCAAAGAAGCCGCTGCGCAAATGCAGCGGCTTTTTTATTGGCTTGCCGGAAGCCGCGCAGCGGCTGAACCAACGTCGCCCCTTTCCGCGGGAAAGGGGAAGGGGGATAGGCAGTTATTTTCCTGCGACCAGCAGCTTGAGGTCCTTGGCGATCAGTTCGGGCTTCTCGCCGTGCTTGATGTAGAGCCTGAGCTTGCCTTGCGGATCGTAGACGTAGCTGCCGGCGGTGTGGTCCACCGTGTAGGTGGTCGGCGTGCTGCCCGGCTGCTTCTTGTAGAAGACGCGGAATTCCTGGGCGGTTTTCGCGATGGTCGGCGCATCGGCGTAGAGGCCGAGGAAGCTCGGGTTGAACACCGGCACGTACTGCGCCAGCAGTTCCTGCGTGTCGCGCTCGGGGTCCACCGAAACGAACAGCACCTGCACCTTGGTCGCTTCGGCGCCGAGCAGCTTCATCGCTTCCGCCATGCCGGTCATGGTGGTGGGGCAGACGTCCGGGCATTGCGTGTAGCCGAAGAAGATCACCACCGCCTTGCCGCGGAAATCCGCCAGGGTGCGCGGCTTGCCGGTGTGGTCGCTGAGGGCGAAGTCCTTGCCGAAGTCGGCGTAGGAGAGGTCGGCGTTGGCGAACTGCGGCTTGGACTCGCAGCCGGCCAGCGCAAGGAACAGGGAAAGCAGAATCAGGCGCCACATGGAAGCGTGAAGGCGCCCGCCAGGAGCGCCGGGGTTATCGTTTGAGCGACGTAATATACTCGGCCACGGCAAGGATGTCTTCCTCCGAGAGGCGCGACGAAATGTCGCGCATGACTCGGCCGACGTCGTTGCTGCGCGTCTTCTTCTTGTAGTCCAGCAGCTGCTTCGCCACATAGACGGACTGCTGGCCGCCGAGCGCCGGCGCCAGCACGGCCGGCGGCGCCGCCAGGTTCCTGCCCCATTCGCGGTTGCCCTGCCCTTGCGGTCCATGGCAGCCGATGCAGGCCGTCACCGCCGGGCGGTGCTTGCCCTTGAGATAGATCTGTTCGCCGCGCGCCCTGAGTTCGGCCTTGGCCTCGCCCGCCTTGGACGGCTGCGCCGAGAAATAGGCGGCCAGGTCATCGATATCCTCCTTGCCGAGCGGCTCGACCATCGGGCTCATCAGTTCGTTGCTGCGCCGCTTGGCCTTGAAGTCGTGCAGCTGCGTGACGATGTATTCCGGGATCTGCCCGGCCAGGCTCGGCCACTCCGGGTTCGCCGAGTTGCCGTCTGGGCCATGGCAGGCGCCGCAGACCGCGGCCTTGGCCTGCCCGTTGGCGGCATTGCCCGCCGCCATCGCCTGGCCGGCCGCCATGAGGCAGGCCGGCAGCATGAAAATCCAGAACGCACCGCGCATAAAACCTCCCCTGTATATTTGCTCCTAAATTAATTAGGTATTATTATTTCAGCAATATCGACCAAGCGCCAGTCCCGTCGAACCGGCGCGCTGCAAAAGGGGAGAATGAGCATGGCTCACGAAACGTCCGCCCACGCCCACGCCGCGCATGCCCCGGAGTGGGAGGTCAGCGTCTGGCCCTTCGTCATCAGCTTCGGCATCCTGTTCGCGCTGCCCATCGCCTTCGCCTTCAAGTTCGTCTATGACATGCCTTTCGCCGCCATCCTGGCGCTGGGCGTCGGCACGCCGCTGATCGTCGCCGGCATCAGCGGCTGGGTCAAGGAAGGCCTGAGCGGCCACCACGGCGAGGGCCTGGCCTTCCCGGCCATGGGCTGGTTCATCCTGGCCGAGGCGATGATCTTCATCTCCATGTTCGCCGCCTACTGGTTCAACCGCCTCACCGCCGACGCCAGGCCGCCGGCCGGCTCCGTCGAACTGCCGCGGCTGCTGCCGCTGGTCATGACCTTCGTGCTGGTGGCCTCCAGTTTCACCATCCACCACGCCGAGGCGCTGATGCACAGGAACGATCGCGGCAGCTTCGTCGCCTGGCTGATCGTCACCATGCTGCTGGGCGGCCTCTTCCTCGGCATGTCGGCCTACGAATGGAACCACCTCTTCCACCAGAACTTCACCACCGAGACCAACGTCTTCGGCACGGTCTTCTTCTCCATCACCGGCCTGCACGGCTCGCACGTCATCGTCGGCCTGGGCATCTTCATCGCCCTGCTGCTGCCGGCCCTGAGGGGGAAGATCAACGAGCCCTTCGTCAGGACGGCCAGCCTCTACTGGCACTTCGTCGACATCATCTGGTTCTTCGTGGTGTCGCAGGTCTACTACTGGTAAAAGTCAGTCTGCGGGATACGGCGATGAATGGCAGGCTGATGGCGTTGATGCTGGTGCTGGCGGCTCAGGCGGCGCTGGCGGCGCGCCCCGCTGCGCTGCCCGAGTCGACCATCGACCCGGCCCTGCTGCAGATCGACGAGTTGAAGCACCTCGGCACGCCGCTCGATGCCGGCCTGGCCCTGATCGACCAGGACGGCAATCCCTTCACCCTGGGCGAACTGCGCGGCAGGCCGGCGATCCTGCTGCTCTCCTACTACGGCTGCGACGGCACCTGCTCGACCTTCAACCGCAGCCTGGCGCACGCCCTCGAAGGCGTCGGCCGCTTCCGCCTCGGCACCGGCTACCAGGTGCTGACCGTCTCCTTCGACAAACAGGATACGCTCGAGACGACGCGCGCCTTCGTCGCCAAGGCCGGCCTGCCGGCGTCGCTGCGCGCCGGCTGGCGCCATGCGGTGCTGCGCGACGGGGCCGACATCCCGCGCCTCAGCGCCAGTCTCGGCTTCAACTTCTTCTGGTCGCGCGCCGACCAGACCTTCCTCCACCCGAACGTCATGGTGTTCCTGACCCCGGACGGCCGCGTCGCCCGCTATCTCTACGGCCACCGCCTCGATCCGGACAACATCGAGAAGGCGCTGATCGAGGCCGACTGGAACCGCATCGCCAACTCGGCCAACGTCATCGACATGCTCGCAGGCGTCTGCTTCAGCTACAGCTACGCCGAAGGCCGCTACCGCTTCAACCCGTCGCTGCTGGTCGGCCTCGGCTCGATGCTGCTCGGCTTCTCGGTCATCGCCCTCGGCGCATTCATCTACAGAAGGAAAACGGGGAGACTCACGCATGCGTAAACGACTGTTCGCAGCCTTTCTTGCCGCAGCGACACCGGCGGCATGGGCCGCCAATGCCATCAAGGATCCGGCCGCCGGCTGGGACCGCCTCTGGTTCGAGGTGCTGGTGGACATCTCGATACTCGGCATTGTCTTCGCCCTCATCACCACCTATTTCATCATCCGCTACCGCCGCCGTTCCGCCGACGAAGTCGGCCGCGCCGGCAAACTGACCGTGGCGGCCGCGGTCGGCTGGACGGTGATCCCGATGTTCGTCTTCATGGCCGACGACTTCTTCCTCGCCGCCAATGGCTGGCAGCTGTGGAACACCTATCGCCAGCCGCCGGCCGACCGCCTCGAGATCAAGCTCGAATCCGGCATGTACAGCTGGGACTACACCTACCCGAACGGCGTGCAGGCGCAGAACGTGCTAAAGGTGCCGGCCGGCAAGCCGGTGCTGCTGCGCATGACCAGCCGCGACACCATCCACAGCCACTTCATCCCGGACTTCCGCGTCAAGGAGGACTCGATGCCGGGGCGGGTCACCTATCTCTGGTTCTACCCGCAGAAACCGGGCGAGCACATCGTCACCTGCGCCGAGTACTGCGGGATCATGCACTCCTACATGGTGGGCAAGGTGGTGGTGGTGCCCGAGGCGGAATTCACCGCCTGGTACGCCCAGGAAGAGAAGAAGCTCGCCGAAGCGGGCGCACGGAAAAAGGGAGTCTGAGGCATGAACACCTGGAAAGAGTGGATCTTCACCACTGACCACAAGCGCGTCGGCGTGCTCTACCTGATCGGCTCGCTGGCCGCCTTCGGCGTGGCCGGCATCATGGCGCTGCTGATGCGCTGGGAGCTCACCAGCATCGGCCCGACGCTCACCAGCAACCCCTCCACCTACAACGTCTGGCTCTACGCCCACGGCGCGGTGATGATCCTCGGCTTCCAGATCCCGGCGCTCACCGGCTTCTTCGCCAACTACTGAGTGCCGCTGATGATCGGCGCCAAGGACGTCGCCTTCCCGCGCCTGAACGCCTTCAGTGTCTGGCTGTTCTACGTCGGCGTCATCCTGGCCATCCTCACCTTCTTCATCCCCGACCCGCCGGACGTGATGTGGACCGGCTACCCGCCCTACTCCACCATCACCTCGGGCAACACGGCCTTCTACACCTTCACCGTGCTGATCCTCGGCTTCGCCTCGATCCTCGGCGGGGTGAACTTCCTCACCACCGTGGCCTACATGCGCGCGCCGGGCA
>JADLGU010000206.1 GCA_020849155.1 Rhodocyclaceae bacterium
CCACCGCCGCCAGCAGGCAGGCGGCGTGCCCCGCATCGGTCTCGTCCTTGCCTGAAACGGGTACGGGCAGTTCGAGGAAGGGGCCCTCGACGGCGCCGGTCGCCAGCATGATGCGGTGTTCGCGGATGAACAGCGCCTGGCCGCCCCGGGCGCGGTGCGCCTGGATCACCGGCAGGTCCGGCGTCAGGCCGTAGAAGATCACCTCGCCGTCGCACAGATCGGCCATGCGCGCCACCAGCGGATCGGCGGCATTCAGCACCGCGGCGCCCTCGGGCAGCACGATGTCTACCTGGGTGCGCAGCACGTGGTAGAGCTGCTCGGCGTTGTGGATGTCGAACTCGCCCAGCGCCTCGCAGCCGGCGGCGTCGGTGACGATGCCGACCTGGCAGCGGTCGTAGGCGATGCCCTCGCCGAGGATCAGCGCCGGGCCGTTCTCGAACACGGCGGCGTCCACCGAACGGTTGATGAGCAGGCGCTGGCCGGCGGCCCAGTGGGCGCTGTCGCGCTTGTCCACCAGGCGCTTGTCGAGGAACAGGCCGTCGCGGCAGGCCAGGCCGACGTGCCGGCCGGTGAGCTGCAGCAGCCAGGACACTAGGCGCGCGGCGAGCGCCGTGCCTTGCGTGCCGGCGATGCCGACCACCGGGATGCGGCCCTTGTCTTCGGCGGGAAAGAGGTTGTCCACGATGGCCTGGCCGACCGGGCGCGGCTTGCCGCGGGCCGGCTTGAGGTGCATCAGCAGGCCGGGACCGGCGTTCACCTCGACGATGGCGCCGCGCTGCGCCTCCAGCGGGCGCGAGATGTCCTCGGCGACGATGTCGATGCCGGCGATGTCGAGGCCGACCACCCGCGCGGCCAGGGTGGCGGCTTCGGCGACCTCGGGATGCACCTCGTCGGTGACGTCGTCGGCGAGGTTGCCGTAGCGGATGATCAGCACTTTCTTGCCGAGCGGCGGCACCGAGTCGGGCGCGAAGCCCTGGCGCTTGAGCTCCAGCAGCACGGCCGGCTCGCGTTCCACATAGACCGGCTCGATCGGCGACGACTCGTCCTCGCCGCAGCGCGGGTCGGAATTGATCTGGCTCTCGATCAGCTCGACGATGGTCGACTTGCCGTCGCCGACGACCGAGGCGGTCTCGCCGCGCGCGGCGGCGACCAGCTTGTTGCCGACCACCAGCAGGCGGTGCTCGACGCCGGGAATGTAGCGCTCGACCATCACCTCGCTGCCTTCGGCCAGGGCCACGTGGTAGGCGGCCTCGACCTGCTCGCGCGAAGTCAGTTCCAGCGAGACGCCGCGGGCATGGTTGGCATCGGTCGGCTTCACCGCCACCGGCAGGCCGATGTCCTCGGCGGCGTCCCAGGCGTCGGCGGGGCTCGACACCACGCGGCCTTCGGGGATCGGCACGCCGCAGGAGGCGAGCAGGGTCTTGGTGAGGTCCTTGTCGCGCGAGATGCTCTCGGCGATGGCCGAAGTGGAATCCGTCTCGGCCGTCCAGATGCGGCGCTGGCGGGCGCCGTGGCCGAGCTGCACCAGGTTGCCCTCGTTCAGGCGGATGAAGGGGATGCCGCGCTCCACGGCGGCGTCGACGATGCTGGTGGTGCTCGGGCCGAGGCACAATTTGTCGGCCAGCTCGCGCAGCTTCTCGATGGCGCCGGGCACGTCGTAGTGGGTGTCGTTGATGGCCGCCATCAGCAGGTCGCGGGCGGCGGCGAGGCAGGCGCGGGTGACTTCCTCCTGGCGCGAGCGGATCACCACTTTATAGACGCCGCGCTTCGAGGTCTGGCGCGCCTTGCCGAAGCCGGTGCGCTGGCCGGCGAGGTTCTGCAGTTCGAGGGTGACGTGTTCCAGGATGTGGGCGGCCCAGGTGCCTTCCTTCAGGCGCTGCAGGAAGCCGCCGCGCTCGCCTTCGCTGCAGCGGTGCTCGATCAGCGAGGGCAGCCAGGAAGACAGGCGTTCGTACAGGCCGGGAATCTTGTTGGACGGCGCCTCTTCGAGTTCGCCGATGTCCACCCAGGCCTCGATGATCGGCCGGTAGGTCCAGATGCCCGGGCCGCGGATGGGGGTGACGCGCAGGATTTCGATATCTTTGAATTTCACCGTCGTTCCCTGCTGCCGAGCCGCTTGCCCTCGCAGGGTATGTGTCGTGTTTGGGGGAAATAACGAGGCCCCGGGGATTAGGTTTACCCGCCCATGCAAAAAAGTGCGGCTGGCCGCTGTATCCCGCCATGCCGTTGGCGGCGTTACTGAAGATATACTGGCGAAGGCTCTCCGTATTGCATCGCAGCAACCCGGTTCGGGCCCCGATAAAACAGATAACTATATGAATTCAAACAGCTTGCAGGAAGCGGTCGCGACCTTGCCGGTCGAACCCTGGCGCATCCGGGCCGAATCCCGTCTGATGGCCGGCGAGACTCCCGAAACCGGCCTGGAACTCGATCTGGACGCCGACCTGCGCTTCGCCGAAGGCCTGTTGCTGGTCTCCGACCGCCGGCTGCTGGCCCGCGCGCCGGGCAGCGATGAATGGCGGGAATGGCCCTGGCGCGCCGGCCTGCGTCTGGCCCATTCCGACCATGCCGGCGTCGGCACCCTCGAACTGCATGACGACAGCGGGCGGTTGGCGGTCTGGCGCTTCACCATCGGCCAGAACCCCGCCGCGCTGCGCCTGGTGGAGGCCTTCGAGCGGCAGCTGGAAAGCCATCTCAGCGGCCGGCCGGTGGCGCGCGCCGACGAGGACATCTGCCCGAAATGCGGCACCCCGCTCGACAGCGAGGGCGAGTGCCCGATCTGCGCCCAGGCCATCCACGCGCCGCCGTCGACGCGCACCCTGCTGCGCCTCGGGCGCTTCGCCCGGCCCTACCGCTGGCCGCTGTTCTGGGGCTTCGCCCTGACCCTGGCCTCGACCGCCGCGGCGATGGTGCCGCCCTACCTCACCATGCCGCTGATGGACGACGTGCTGATTCCCTACCAGAACGGCCGGCCCATCGACGTCGATCTGGTGACCCTGCTGCTCGCCGGCCTGCTCGGCGCCGGCCTGCTGGCCTGGGGCCTGGGCTGGGCCAAGACCTACATCCTGTCGCTGGTGGCCGAGCACATCGGCTCGGACCTGCGCACGGTCACCTTCGAGCACCTGATGCAGCTCTCGCTGGAGTATTACGGCGGATAGCGCACCGGCGACATGATGGCGCGCATCGTCTCTGAATCCGA
>JADLGU010000207.1 GCA_020849155.1 Rhodocyclaceae bacterium
AGCTCGGCCTGGTGGAGCTCGCCAACCGGGGACAGGCCGGGCAGCCGGCGCCGGGCCTGCTCACGCGCAAGCCGGAGCTGCACGGCCGCACGCCGCGGCAGGTGCAGTACCTGCGGCAGATCCAGGAACACGACATCACCTTCGGCATCGGCCCGGCCGGCACCGGCAAGACCTATCTGGCGGTGGCCAGCGCGGTCGACGCCTTCGAGCGCGACCAGGTCAGCCGCATCGTGCTGACGCGCCCGGCGGTGGAGGCCGGCGAGCGCCTCGGCTTCCTGCCCGGCGATCTGGCGCAGAAGGTCGATCCCTACCTGCGCCCGCTCTACGACGCCCTCTACGACCTGATGGGCTTCGACAAGGTGGCCAAGCTGTTCGAGCGCCAGGCCATCGAGATCGCGCCGCTCGCCTACATGCGCGGGCGCACGCTCAACCACGCCTTCATCATCCTGGATGAAGCGCAGAACACCACGCCCGAACAGATGAAGATGTTCCTCACCCGCATCGGCATCGGCGCCCGCGCCGTGGTCACCGGCGACGTCACCCAGATCGACCTCGCCCGCGGCACGAAGAGCGGCCTGGTCGAGGCGGCGCGCATCCTGCGCGAGGTGCGCGGCATCGCCTTCACCGAATTCCTCGCCGAGGACGTGGTGCGCCACCCGCTGGTGGCGCGCATCGTCGCCGCCTATGAGAAGCACGAAGAAAAGCGCGAAGCGGGCGCCGCTTGACCTGACGGTGCAGTACGCTCTGAAGGATGCCGCATTGCCGGCGCGCGGCGCGGTGCGCCGCTGGGTGCGCGCCACTGAACCGGGCGCGGCCGGGGTGACCGTGCGCTTCGTCGATGCGGAGGAGGGGCGATCGCTCAATGCGCAGTACCGCGGCAAGGATTACGCCACCAATGTGCTGACGTTTCCCTATGCGCGGCAGCCCCTGCTGAGCGGTGACCTGGTGCTGTGCCTGCCGGTGGTGCTGCGCGAAGCGGCGGAGCAGGGCAAGAGCGCCGACGCCCATTTCGCCCACCTCGTCGTGCATGGTATGCTGCATTTGCAGGGATACGATCACGAGTCGGGCGCCGACGCCCGCATCATGGAGCAATTGGAACGCGAGATCCTGGATCGGCTCGGCTATCCCGACCCGTATTGAATTATGGAACCTTCCCCCAGCCGGCCTTCGCTTCTCGAACGCCTCTCCGCGCTGCTGATGCGCGAACCGGAGGACCGCGAGCAGCTCATTGCCCTGCTGCATTCGGCCTTCGAGCGCAACCTGCTCGACGCCGACGCGCTGTCGATCATCGAGGGCGCGCTCGCCGTGTCCGACATGCAGGTGCGCGACGTGATGGTGCCGCGCGCCCAGATGCAGGTGATCTCGATCCACGACGGCAGCGCGGCGATGACCGCCAAGGCCATCGAGACGGCGCACTCGCGCTTCCCCGTCACCGGCGAGAACAAGGACGACGTGATCGGCATCCTGCTGGCCAAGGACCTGCTGCGCCTGCATGCCGGCGAGGACGTCGACGTGCGCGACATGCTGCGGCCGGCCGTCTTCATCCCCGACTCGAAGCGGCTCAACGTGCTGCTGCGCGAGTTTCGCGCCTCGCGCAACCACATGGCCATCGTGGTGGACGAGTACGGCGGCGTCGCCGGGCTGGTGACCATCGAGGACGTGCTCGAGCAGATCGTCGGCGACATCGAGGACGAGTATGACTTCGACGAGGCCGCCGACAACATCCTGCTCGACCAGGCCGGCCACTACCGCGTCAAGGCCGCCACCGAGATCGCCGATTTCAACGCCGCCTTCGGCACCGATTTCAGCGACGAGGATTTCGACACCGTCGGCGGCATGGTGATCCACCACCTCGACCGGCTGCCCCAGCGGGGCGAGGTGGTGCAACTCGGCGGGCTGCGCATCCAGGTGCTGCGCGCCGACAGCCGGCGCGTGCATACCCTGCTGGTCGACCGCGCCCAATCGCCTTCATGAGCCGCGGGGCGCGGCACCCGGTTGCGGCCTTTTTCCTCGGCGCGGCATCGGTTCTCGGCTTCGCTCCCTTCGAGCTGTTTCCCGTCCCCCTGCTGACCCTCGCCGCTCTGGCCTGGCTGTGGCGCGCCGCCACGCCGCGCGCCGCCGCCCTGCAGGGCTTCGCCTTTGGCCTGGGACTGTTTCTTGCCGGCGTCTCCTGGGTGTATGTCAGCATGCACGACTTCGGCGGCATGCCGGCGCCGCTCGCCGCTCTGGCCGCCGTCCTGTTCTGCTGCCTGTTGGCGCTGTTTCCGGCACTGGCGGGCTACGTCTTCGGGCGGCTGCGCAGCGGCCGTCCGCTCGCCGACGCGCCGCTCGCCGCCGCCGCGTGGACGCTGTCGGAGTGGCTGCGCGGCTGGCTGTTCAGCGGCTTTCCCTGGCTGGCCTTCGGCTACGCGCAGACCCCGCCCAGCCCGCTGGCGGGCTGGGCGCCGCTGCTGGGGGTATATGGCGTGGGCTTCGCCGCCGCCCTCGTCGCCGTGTCATGGGGACTGACTTTTAGTTCCGGCATAACGCCTGCTTCGCGGGCATTAGCCTCCTCTGAAACGCCAGGGCGTTTTCACCGGCGCCGGCACTGGCCTGCGGCTGGGGCGGTCGCCGTGGCCCTGCTGGCGGCCGGCGCCGGCCTGATGCGCGTCGAGTGGACCCGGCCGGCCGGCGAGCCGCTGTCGGTGAGCCTGCTGCAGGGGAACATCGAGCAGGGCCTGAAGTGGCGGCCGGAGCGTCTGCAGCTGTCGATGGATGCTTATCTGCGCCTGGCGCGCGCCCACCCGGCCGATCTGCTGATCTTGCCCGAGACGGCGCTGCCGCTGATGCTCGATCAGCTGCCGCGCGACTATCTCGCCGAGCTGCGCCGCGCCGCGCGCGGCGGCCAGGGCGCGCTGCTGCTGGGCATCGCCGCGCAGGACCTGCACGGGCGCTATTTCAACAGCGCGGTCGGCTTCGGGCCCGGCGAGGTCCAGGCCTATCGCAAGCAGCACCTGGTGCCGTTCGGCGAGTTCACCCCGCCGGCCTTCGCCTGGACCCTGGCGCTGTTGCGCATCCCGATGTCGAGCTTCTCGCCCGGCGCCGCCGGGCAGGCGCCGCTGGCGCTGGCCGGGCAACGGGTGGCGGTGAACATCTGCTACGAGGACGTCTTCGGCGAGGAGCTGATCCGGGCCCTGCCCGAGGCGACCCTGCTGGTGAATCTCTCCAACACGGCCTGGTTCGGCGACTCCCTGGCCCAGCCGCAGCACCTGCAGATCGCCCGGATGCGGGCCCTGGAGACCGGCCGTTTCATGCTGCGGGCCACCAACACCGGCATGACCGCCATCGTCAATCCGCGCGGCGGCCTCGAGCGGGTGCTGCCGCCCTTCAGCGAGGGCGCCCTGGTCGCCGAGGTGCGCGGCCATACGGGCGCGACGCCCTATGTCCGCTGGGGCAATGCCCCCGCCCTGTTGCTGGTCGTTGCCGGGTTGGTCGTCCCCCTGCTGGGGTTACGCCGCAGTGCACATTGACTTCGGCGACCGATGTCGCCACAATCCGCCCCCGTCAAGGAGGCAAGGCGGGTTCACTGGATCCGCCGGTGGGAGGAGGAAGGACGGGGGCTACGGCCCCCGTTCATTTTCCGGTGTCCGGGTTCAGTAGCCGAGGGAATGGTTGCCGAGGTCGATGGTGAGCACCGCCCGGCCGATGGCCGCCGCCGCGGCGCGCACGAACTGTTTCGCCCAGGGCGAAGGCTCGGCCCAGGCGGGCTCCTGCTGGCTCTTGGCCAGGCAGAGGATCTTGTCGGCCAGCAGCAGCTTGCCGACGGGATTGGTGGGGACGCAGCCGGCGGCCTCGAACTCCTGCCCCAGCCATTCCTGCGCCTTGCGCCCATCCAGGCCGGCCAAGTCGGCGTCGTGCAGTTCGAACTCGTAGCGCTCGCCGCTGGCGACGACGACGGTGACGTGACAGCCCATCTTTCGACTCCGCGTGGATTGGAACCCGCGCATGTTACTCCATCCGCCCGGGCCGTAAAGTCGCAGGGCCGACAATTGCCGGGCGGAGCCGGTCCGCGCTGGACACTTGTGAGGCCGCGCCGCGCCGTTTAGCATGCGGACATGGCATCGGCTCAGGCAGCGTCCGCCGCCGGGGAGGCGGCGTGGAAACTCGCTTTTCGCAGAAAAGGCGAAGACGGCATGGAGGTCGTCCTGGCCGGGCGCTGGCGTCTCGACGGTGCGTTGCCCTCGCCCGAGACGGTGGCGGCCGAGTTCGACGCCGTATCGCGCAGACTGACTTTTGACGCGGCCGCCCTGGAGGACTGGGACTCCGGCCTGCTGACCTTCCTCGCCGGCGTGCTCAAGGCTTGCGCCGCGCGCCACATCGCCGCCGATCAGGCCGGCCTGCCCGAGGGCGTGCGGCGCCTGCTGGCGATGGCCGGCGCCGTGCCCGAGCAGAAGCTGCCGCGGCGTCCCGCCCCGGCGCGGTCCCTGGCGGCGCGGATCGGCGAGGCGATCCTGGAGCTGATCCGCGGCGCACCGGCCATGCTGCGCTTCCTCGGCGAGATCACCCAGTCCTTCCTGCGCCTCTTCGCCGGCCGGGCGCGCTTGCGCGCCGGCGACCTGTGGCTGGAGGTGGAGCAGGTCGGGCCGCGGGCCCTGCCCATCGTCTCGGTGATCAGCTTCCTGGTCGGCCTGATCCTCGCCTACCTCGGCGCCGACCAGCTGAAGCTCGTCGGTGCGCAGATCTTCATCGCCGACCTGGTGGCGATCGGCATGGTGCGCGA
>JADLGU010000208.1 GCA_020849155.1 Rhodocyclaceae bacterium
CCCTCTCCCCTCGCGGGAGAGGGCCGGGGAGAGGGGGAGCCCGCCGCCGGAACCTTCCCGGCCTGGCCCGATACCCTTGCCCAGTTCAAGCTGCTCGACCCCTGCGCCGGTTCCGGACACTTCCTCGTCTCGGCCTTCCACTACCTGGTGCCGATGCGCCGCGCCACCGAAAAGCTCTCGGTGCGCGATGCCATCGACCGCGTGCTCGCCGACAACCTGCACGGCCTCGAACTCGATGCCCGTTGCGTCGAGATCGCCGCCTTCGCGCTGGCGCTGGCCGCCTGGCGTTATCCCGACGAGAACGGCAACCCCATCGGCTATCGTCCGCTGCCGCGCCTCAACATCGCCTGCGTCGGCGTCGCACCGCGCAGCAAGAAAGCCGACTGGCTCAAGCTCGCCGGGGGCGACGAACGGCTCGAAGGCGGCATGGCCGCGCTCTACGCCCTGTTCCAGAAAGCCCCCGAACTCGGCAGCCTGATCGACCCGATGGCCGCGACGCGTGGCGATCTGCTCGACGCGCATTGGGACGAACTGGCTGGGCGGCTGGATCAGGCGCTGGCTGGTCATGACGACGAGATGGAGACCGAAGCCCGTGTCGCGGCGCAGGGCATGGTGCAGGCGTCTCGCATCCTGACGCACAAGTATCACCTGGTCATCACCAATCCGCCCTACCTCGGCGCGGGGCAGCACGGCCCGGTGCTCAAAGACTTCTGCGAGGAGCACTACAAATCTGCGAAGAGTGACATCGCCAATGTGTTTCTGGAACGCAGCCTCAAGCTTTGCGCTATCGGTGGCGTGGTGTCATTTGTGATGCCACAAAACTGGCTGTTTTCGAAGGGCTATCAGAAACAGCGCGAACATCTGCTCAGGTATTCGACCTGGAACTTGCTGGCGCGATTGGGCGAGCATGGCTTCGATAGCGCAGATGCGGCCGGAGCTTTCACCATCCTACTTACGTTGACCAACGCCCAGCCGGAAGAAGATCAGCATCTCAGCGGAATCGAAGCAAGCGCCCCCAAGGTGCCTGAGGAAAAGGCTGCCACTCTACTGAAGGGCGATGTGGTTTCAGTTAGCCAAAAAGGTCAGTTCGGCAATCCTGACGCTACTGTGACATTCGCTTTGATCGACTCGTCGTCACTACTCTCGAAGAAGGCACGAGCATGGCAGGGCTTAGTTACAGCGGATGACAACCGGTATCAAACTCGCCACTGGGAAATGTCGGCGATGGGCGATACATGGTCATACTTCCAGCAAGCCCCGATGACCCAAGCGCCATTCACTGGTAGAAGTGACGTCATTCGTTGGGAACGCGGAAAGGGAGCATTGCACGCAAGTCCAACGGCCCACAACTTTCCTCCGAAGTCAGTACTTGGCGCGAAGGGCTTAGCGATTCAGCGCATGCGAAGCCTAAATGTCACCTTCTATACAGGAGAGCCATTCGATGATTCAGTTTCACCTCTGATCGTTGATGACGACGCACTTCTACCGGCAGTCTGGTGCTTTACGCATGCAGATGAATACACGCAAGAGGTGCGACGACTAAACCAGGCTGTGAAGGTGGTTCCAGGCAGCCTTACAAAGGTACCTTTTGATGAACAACGTTGGAGGAAAGTCGCCGCCGAACGCTACCCCAACGGCCTGCCCAAACCCTATTCTGACGACCCGACGCAGTGGATTTTCCACGGCCATCCGAAACCGGCGACCGACCCGCTGCAAGTCGCCGTCGCCCGTCTGCTCGGCTACTGCTGGCCTGCGGAGTCGGATGCCGAGATGGAACTCTCGGACGAGGCGCGTGCCTGGATCGCGCGTTGCAAAGACCTCGACGGCCTGATCGACGACGACGGCATCGTCTGCCTGCCTGCCGTGCGCGGCGAACCGGCTGCCGTGGATCGCCTGCGTGCGCTGTTAGCCCGTGCCTTCGGCAGCGACTGGTCGGCGGCACGTGAAAGTCAGTTGCTGCGCGACGCCGGTTGCGACGGCCTGCCGCTGGCGCAATGGCTGCGCGACAAGTTCTTCGAGCAGCACGTCGCCCGTTTCCAGAAGCGCCCCTTCATCTGGCACGTCTGGGACGGCCACAAGGAGGGATTCTCGGCGCTGGTGAATTACCACCTGCTGACGCGCGAGAAGCTCAACACCCTGATCAACCTCTACCTGGGCGACTGGATTACCCAGCAGAAACGCGCCGTCGATGCCGGTAACGCCGATGCCACGCTCAAGCTCGCCAAGGCCGAGGCGCTGAAGGCGCAACTCGAAGCCGTCCTGGCAGGCGAACCGCCCTACGACATCTTCGTGCGCTGGAAGCCACTGCACCAGCAACCGCTCGGCTGGGAGCCGGACATCAACGACGGCGTGCGCATGAACATCCGCCCCTTCGTCGAGGCCGGTGTGCTGCGTATTCCGAGGGCGAAAATCGGCATCAAGTGGGAAGCCGATCGCGGCAAGGATGTCGCCTCCGCGCCTTGGTACAAGCTCGGCCCGACCGTCGGCGAACCGGAAGGCACCCGCATCAACGACCACCACACCACGCTGGCCGAGAAGAAGGCGGCGAGAGAGAAGGCGAAGCGATGACGGCCAAACCGACTACCGTGCTGGCGGCGCTGATCGCTCGCCTCAAAGAGCAGGCCAAACGCTTCAACCCGGCGCTCGAAGCCGCGCCCGTCGCCATCCTCTGGACGGACGAGAGGCGCGAATGGGAAAGCGTGCTGCCCAGGATCAAGGAGGCGCTGCCGGAACTGTTTTCATTGGGCAACTATGCGCCGGACGAGCGTACCGGCCCCGGTGTCTGGCTGCGCATGGTGGCCGACGGCCATGCCGGCAAAGTCAGTCCCGGCGAGACGGCGATTCTGTATCTGCCCGGCGTCGGCAACGGCCAGTTGCGCACCGATCTGCGCGGCCTGAAGGAAGATCCGCAACTCGCCCCCTTGGCGGAACTGCAATTCCGCGGCTGCTTCTGGCGGCAGGAAAACGGCAAGGACTGGACGCCGCGCGCCTTCCTCGAAACCAGGCGCGGCGGGCTTGGGCTGAAAGTTGCCGGCAATCAGGAAACCCTGCAAACCTTGAAAGCAGCGCTGGGTAAGCTGCTGATGCAGAACCTGCCTGCAGTCGAAGCCCAGGCCATC
>JADLGU010000209.1 GCA_020849155.1 Rhodocyclaceae bacterium
CAGCAGCTCGCGCGGGTTGAAGGGCTTGGGCAGGTAGTCGTCGGCGCCCATCTCCAGGCCGACGATGCGGTCGGTGTCCTCGCCGCGCGCGGTGAGCATGAGGATCGGCAGCGACGGCGACTCGGCACGCAGCGCGCGGCACAGCGCCAGGCCGTCTTCGCCCGGCAGCATCAGGTCGAGGATCACCAGGTCCGGCGCCGCGGCGGCCATCGCCTTGCGCATGGCGGCGCCGTCCTCGGCCAGATCCACCGCGAAGCCGTTGCCGCCGAGGTAGTCGCGCAACAGCGCGCGCAGCTCGGGGTCGTCGTCCACGATGAGGATCCGCTTGTCCATGGGCGCCAAGCATAGCGCGCCCGCGCCGCGGCGGCGCAATTGTGAGCGAGGTTCGACAAAGCGTAACAAGCCGTTAACAAAACCGCACGCCGCTGAAAAATCCCGCTTACACCTGGGGTGTCCAATGGCAACCGTACCTCAACCACACGGAGACCCACATGAAATCGACTTCCCGCAGCAAGCTCGCCAGCGCCCTCCTCGCCGCCGGCCTCGCCCTTTCCGCCACACTCGCCGCCGTGCCGGCCGCCGCCTCCCCCGGCGGCGGCTTCGGTCCCGGCATGGGCATGCGCGAGATGACCCCCGAGATGCAGGAACGCATGCGCGACCGCATGCAGGCGCGCCTCGACAAGATGGCCGAGCGCCTGGAGATCAAGGCCTCGCAGCAGGACGCCTGGCAAGCCTACGTGAAGACGCACAAGGAGCAGTTCGACTTCGCCGCTCTGAAGCCGGCCCCGAAGGAAGCCGACGCCGCCACCCTCGCCCGCCACCGCGCCGAGATGGCCGCGCAGATGGCGAAGAAGCTCGACACGCTCGCCGACGCCACCGCCAGGCTGCAGAGCGCGCTCACCCCCGAGCAGGCCAAGACCCTTGCCGAGATGACGCGCCACCCGATGGGCGGACGCCACGGCAAGCACGGCGGTTTCGGCCGCGGCGGCGAAGGCCCGCGCGCTCAGATGGGTGGCATGGGCGGAGTGGGCGGCATGCGCTGAGCAAGCATCGCGTCATTCCCGCGCAAGCGGGAATCCACGAAAACTGCACCTGGATTCCGGGTCGCCCCTGCCGGGGCGCCCGGAATGACGGGACAAGGGAGAAGCAATGAACCTGCAAGACACCCCGGCGCGCTACGGCGCCGTTTCCGTTTTCAACCACTGGCTCGGCGCGGCGCTGATCGTCGCCCTGCTCGCCCTCGGCCTCTACTTCGAGGACATGCCGCGCGGCGAGGAAAAGCTCACCTGGCTGCGCCTGCACATTTCCCTCGGCGCGCTGGCGCTGCTGCCGCTCGCCTTCCGCATCTTCTGGCGCGCGCGCTCGGCCTCCCCCGCGCCGCTGCCGCAGCCGCCGGCGCAGCGCAAGCTCGCCCGCGCGCTGCACATCGGGCTGCTGGCGGCGATCGCCGCACTGCTCGTCAGCGGCCCGCTCGCCGTGTGGAGCGGCGACCGCGCCATCGGCGTCTTCGGCTGGTTCGCCATCCCGAGTCCGCTAAGCGAAATGCCCGCGCTGCACAAAGGGTTGGAAATTGTTCACGCCCTCGCCGCCAAGGTGCTACTCTTCACCCTTGCCGTCCACATTCTTGCCGCACTCAAGCATGCCCTGCTCGACCGCGACGGCACCCTGTGGCGGATGTTGGGGCGCCCCTCGACGGCGCAGTGAGCAATCCCGTGCTTTCCAATCATGGCAAGAAGAAGAATCCTGGCGGCATCCTGCATCATATTTACAACGGCATTGCTGGGGGCCTGCGGCCCGGGTGAGCAGAAACCCGGCACAGGCGCGCCCGGCCCCGGGGGCGCCGCACCGCCGCCGCCCGACGTGGAAGTCATCACGGTGGCCGCCGCCAGCGCCACCGTCACGCGCGAGCTGCCCGGGCGTCTGCAGGCCGTGCGCACGGCGCAGGTGCGCGCGCGCGTCGAGGGCATCGTCGAGCGGCGCCTGTTCACCGAAGGTTCCGACGTCAAGGCCGGCACGCCGCTGTTCCGCCTCGACGCCCGCACCTACCGCACCACGGCGACGGCAGCCGAGGCGGATCTCGTCGCCGCGCGGCAGACCCACGATCGCAACCGCCGGCTGCTCGAGCAGAAGATGGTCAGCCTGCAACAGTACGAGCTCGGCGAAGCGCGGCTGAAACAGGCCGAGGCGGCGCTGGCGCGCGCCCGGCTCGATGTCGAGAACGCCAGCGTGCTGGCGCCGATTTCCGGCCGCATCGGCCGTGCCCTGGTGACCGAGGGCGCGCTGGTCGGCAAGGGCGAGTCGACGCATCTGGCGACCATCGAGCAGCTCGACCCGATCTTCGCCAACTTCACGCAATCGAACGCCGACCTGTTGCGACTGCAGCAGGCCCTCAAGGCCGGCAAGCTGAAGCGCGCCGAGAGCGCGCAAGTCGAGCTGCTGCTCGAGGACGGCAGCCGCTATCCCCTGCCCGGCAAGCTCCTCTTCGCCGACCTCGCCGTCGACCCCAACACCGGCTCGGTGCAGATGCGCGCCGAGTTTCCCAACCCGGAGCGCGAACTGCTGCCGGGCACGTTCGTACGCATCCGCTTCCCCGAGGCGGAGATGGAGCAGGCCATCCGCGTGCCGCAGCGCGCCGTGCTGATGAGCCCCCAGGGCCAGTCGGTGATGATCGTCGACGCCGAGGG
>JADLGU010000454.1 GCA_020849155.1 Rhodocyclaceae bacterium
CCGCGAAAGGGCGGCGGCGAGGTTAAGCGCCGTGGTGGTCTTGCCGACCCCGCCTTTCTGGTTGAAAACGGCTATGCGCGCCATGCCGGCCAGTATATACAAGCCGGGATTTTTCACTTAAGATGCGTTTGTGAGCAAGGCGGCGCAAGCCGCCTTTCGCTTTTTGCAGTGGATATTCGATCATGCCGCACCTGATGAACACCTACGCCCGGCTTCCCCTGGCTTTCACCCATGGGCAGGGCTGCCGAGTATTCGATGAGGCCGGGAAGGGGTATCTCGATGCCCTCGCCGGCATTGCCGTGTCTACACTGGGCCATGCCCATCCGCGCTTGGTGAAAGCCATCGCCGATCAGGCCGGACGCATCCTGCATGCCTCCAATATCTATCGGATCCGCGAACAGGAGCAGCTTGCCGACCGTCTGGCCGCCCTGGCGGGCATGGACGAGGTGTTTCTCTGCAATTCCGGCTGCGAGGCCAACGAGGCCGCCATCAAGCTGGCGCGCATGTTCGGCCACCAGAAGGGCATCGACTTGCCCGCCATCGTGGTCATGGAAAAGGCCTTCCACGGCCGTACCCTGGCGACCCTCTCGGCCACCGGCAACCGCAAGGTGCAGGCTGGCTTCGAGCCGCTGGTGGGCGGCTTCGTGCGGGTGCCGTTCGACGACCTGGCCGCCGTCGAGCATGTCGCCGCCAACAACCAGAACGTGGTCGCCGTGCTGCTGGAGCCCATCCAGGGCGAGGGCGGCATCCATGTCGCCCATGCCGATTGCTTGCAGGGATTGCGCCGCCTGTGCGATGAGCGCGGCTGGCTGCTGATGTTCGACGAGGTGCAATGCGGCATCGGCCGCACCGGATACTGGTTCGCTTGCCAGCATGCCGGCGTCAGGCCCGACGTGATGACCCTGGCCAAGGGGCTCGGTTCGGGCGTGCCCATCGGCGCCTGCCTGGCCGCGGGCGCTGCCGCCGGCGTGTTCAAGCCGGGCAACCACGGTTCCACCTTCGGCGGCAATCCCCTCGCCTGCACCGCGGCACTGACGACGCTGGCAGTGATCGAGGAGGAGGGCCTGCTCAAACGTGCCACCGTGCTCGGCCAGAAGCTGCGCGATGACTTCGCCAAAGCGCTGGCAGGACAGGCCGGCATCGTCGCCATTCGCGGCGACGGGCTCATGATCGGCATCGAGCTGGATCGCCCCTGCGGCGAGCTGGTGATGCGGGCCATGGAACGCGGTTTGCTCATCAACGTCACCGCCGACAAGGTGGTGCGCCTGCTGCCGGCGCTGGTCTTCAGCGATGCCGATGCGCAGGAGCTGGTCGCCGTGCTCTCTGCGCTGATCCGCGAATTCCTGGCCTGAGGACGGTCCGCCATGGCCGCACCGAAGCACTTCCTGCAACTGCACGACTTGTCCCGCGACGAACTGGAGCACGTCTTCGCCCGCACGCGCTGGATCAAGGACCAGTTCAAGCGCTACCAGCCCTACCACCCGATGTTCGACCGCACGCTGGTAATGATCTTCGAGAAGCAGAGCACCCGCACGCGGCTTTCCTTCGAGGCCGGCATGCACCAGCTCGGCGGCTCGGCGATCTTCCTCAGCACGCGCGACTCGCAGCTCGGCCGCGGCGAGCCGGTGGAGGATGCCGCCCAGGTGATCTCGCGCATGTGCGACCTCGTCATGATTCGTACCTTCGAGCAGGACATCATCGACCGTTTCGCGCGCCATTCGCGCGTGCCGGTGATCAACGGCCTGACCAACGAGTACCATCCCTGCCAGATCCTCGCCGACATCTATACCTTCATCGAGCATCGCGGCTCGATCGCCGGCAGGACGGTGGCCTGGGTCGGCGACTCCAACAACGTCTGCAACACCTGGCTGCAGGCGGCCGAGGTGTTCGGCTTCAACGTGCATGTGTCCACGCCGCCCGGCTACGAGATCGAGCCCGAGCGCGCTGGCCTCTATGGCGATGACCACTACGAAGAGTTCGCCGATCCGATGGATGCGGTGTGCGATGCCGACCTGGTCACCACCGACGTGTGGACCTCGATGGGCTTCGAGGCCGAGAACGAGGAGCGCCGTCGCGACTTCGAGGACTGGCAGGTGGACGCCCAGATGATGCGGTTGGCGAAACCCGACGCCCTGTTCATGCACTGCCTGCCCGCCCATCGCGGCGAGGAGGTGGCCGCCGAGGTGATCGACGGGCCGCAGAGCGTGGTCTGGGACGAGGCCGAGAACCGGCTGCACACCCAGAAGGCCCTGATGGAATACCTGCTCCTCGGCCGAGTCAATCCCTGAAACCCAGACAAGCAAACATGAGCAAAGCGAAGAAGACATCCTCCGGCGTCAAGAAAGTCGTGCTGGCCTACTCGGGCGGCCTCGACACCTCCGTC
>JADLGU010000210.1 GCA_020849155.1 Rhodocyclaceae bacterium
TCTTCCACCGTCACGATGCGGCCGAGCGCGGCGTCGAACTTCGGATACCCCGCCGCCTTGCCCTTGAGGTCCGCCGAGCCCTCGCCCAGGCAGGCGAGGAAGGCCGGATTGCGCGCAGCGAGCTTCTTCACCAGCGCCTGGCCCTCGTCGACGGCGAGGTGGCCGGGATGCAGCTCGACGCGATCGAGGTCCATGTGCTTCCAGTTGAGCTTCCACACCTCGTCCGGCTTGTCGGCCAGTCCGGCATGGCGCTGCAGGTCGGCCTCGGTGCGCCAGTACTGGATGGTGTCGCTGAAGCCGACATCGCCCTCGACGCCCTTGAAGGGATCGATCCGCGCATCGGGGTGATGGTCGCGCTTCGATCCGTCGCCGAAGATGCCGCAGCCGGCCAGGGTGCCAATGAGGAGCGCCGGCAGGAGAGCGCGCTTGAGCATGACCATCGCCTCGCTATTTGGACGACAGGAGGAAAGCGACGACGTCGCGCAGTTCCTGCTCGGTGAGCACTTCGTTGGTGCCAAAGGGCGGCATCAGCGTTTCCGGATTGACCGTGCGCATGTCCCACACCATGGCGTAGGTTTCGGCCGCGCTCCTCCCCGTGCTGCCAAAATGGCTCAGATCGGGGCCGCGCGTGCCGGGCTGGCTGCCGCCCGGCATGGCGTGGCAGGCCAGGCAGTTGCCGCGATTGCGCGCCTGGGCGATCTGTTTCCCTTTCGCGGCGTTGCCGTTGAGCGGACCCTCGAGGTCCTTACGCACCGACCCGCGCGTAACGAGTTCGCCGCAGGGCAGGCTGTAGCTCAGGCAGGGGAAGGCCGTGTAGTCGGGCGCAGCCTGTGGCGGGGCCGGCGCCCGGGAGACTGCAGCCCCCTGGGCAGCGGCCGGCCCCGCAAAAGTCAGTCCCTGCAGGACGGCGACAAGGAACACCTGGCGTTTCATGCCGTTTCCGCTCAGAACTGGTGGGTGACCTGCAGGCCGAAGCGGGCGCCGACGGCGTCGGTGACGATGTTGGCGTTGTTCGTCGCCCGTGCCCGGAAGGCGGCGGAGGGGCCGACGGTCACCGGGTTCGGCGCCTTGGCGTCGCGCGGCTCGATGTTGAAGGTGATGCGTGTCGCCGGCGAGTAGTTGTAGTTCACCGCGAAGGTGAGCTGCTTGATGACGCGCTCGTCGGCGTCGCCCCAGGTCGCGGTGCCGATATTCTTGTGCAGGATGTCGTGGCGCGCGTAGCGGATGCCGAAGTCCCACTTCTCGTTGAGGTACCAGCCGTAGTCGAGGGTGATGCCGCGCGCCTGGTTGCCCTTCTCGGCGGCGATCTGGATCTGGCCGCCGAAGGCCTCGTCCACCACGTTGCCGGTCGGCGTGTAGAAGATCATGCCGTTGGCGTACATGAAATCGAGGCCGAGGCGGTGCTTGCCGCGCCCCTCGCCGAAGAGCTCGCCCAGCGCCTTGACGCCGAAGCCGTGGCGGGTGAAGTCGAAGTCGCGGCTGTGGTCGCCGGCGGCGTTGATCTCGAAGTTGCGCGTGCCGCGCTGGTGGTAGGCATAGCCCTTGACGCCGTGCTTGGCCGGGCCCTTGCCGCCCGGCAGGTCGTACTCGGTGGAGAAGTAGAGGTTGAGGTCCTTCTCGCCGTTGTAGTCGCGGACGCTGTGGATGCCGCTGCCGTTGCCGACCATGACGGCGTAGGTGTGGGTCCACTTGCCGACCTTGAAGGCGTCGAAGAACTGGAGGCCCCAGTCGCGGCCGGCGTCGGCGTCCCAGCCGCTGAAGGAGGCGGAGGCGGCGCCGTAACTCTGGCCGGGGATCGGCGTGGTGCCCTTGAAGTTGGTGCGCACGAACTTCTCGGTCTGCACGCGGGCGATGAAGTCGCTCGGCCAGATGTAGGGCGTGGCGCCGACGCCCTGGTAGAGCTCCTCCGGGCCGGGTTTCCGCATCAGGCCGGCGCGCACGCGCACCCCGGGGATGTAGCTGAAGGTCATGGTGGCGTCGGTCAGGCTGACCATGTGGTCGCGCGAGGTGTCGAGCGGCTCGTAGTTGGCGGCGTTCTGGCCGAAGTTCGCCATCAGGAAATAATTGATCTTCCCGGGGATCAGGTTGCCGCGCAGGCCGACGGCCAGGTTGTCGAGGTTGAAGTCGGCCTTCCGGTCGCGGAATTCCGGGCCGGTGCGGCACATGGCGTTGTAGGACCCGTTGAGCAGGCCGTGGGCGGTGGCGGCGCTGCCGGTGCCCGGGTTCACCAGTCCCTGCAGCTTGTCGCAGCCGTAGTAGTTGGTGTAGGAGATCTGCCCGATGCCGAAGACCTTGTGCGTGGTGGTCGGCGGCTCCATCGCCTGCAGCATCACCCAATCGGCCGCCAGCGCCTGGCCGGAAAACGCCAGCGCGGCGAAGACGCCGGCGAGCGAAAGTGGTTGTCCGTTTTCCATTTTCCCCTCCTCCCTGATTCGTTATGTATTTATGAGCAGCAGCGCTCATCCTTGACGCCGGCCTTCTTCAGGAAGAAGGCCAGCGGGCAGAACTGGGTGATGCCGCTCTGCGCCAGGTTCAGCCCGACGAAGGCCGTCAGCGCCGCCCAGTAGGGATGCACGTAGTGCGCCAAGGCCAGGCCGAGCAGCACCATCAGGCCGGCGACGAGATGCACGATGCGATCGACTGTCATGTTTGCTTCTCCCCTTTTGAATTACTTGATGCGCGCCGAGACGCCAGGCTGGCCGCGGAAATGGGCGTGGCAGGCGACGCAGCCCGAGGTGACGTCGCCGAAGTGGCGCGCGGCGGCGGCCATGTCGCCCTTCTCGGCGGCGGCGGCGAGCTTCATGGCGCCGCCTTCGACGGCTTCCTCCATCGCCGGCAGCACGCCGAGGTCCTTGGCGTTGATCTTGTCCAGCGCCA
>JADLGU010000211.1 GCA_020849155.1 Rhodocyclaceae bacterium
CACGAGGCAGACCAGCATGGTCAGCACCAGCGAGAGGAACAGGCTCTTCTCGCCCACCTGCAGGATGAAGCCGGCGAAGCTGGAGGCGGCCCCCGTCAGGGTGAGGACGCCGATGATGACGCCGACCACGGCGCAGGCCACGCCGACCGGCAGCGCCTGTTTCGCCCCATCCACCAGGCTCATCTTCATGGTGTGCAGAGTCTTGTGCCCGCCCTTGATGCCGAAGCAGGCGGCGACCAGCACGGCGATGAGGCCGAGGATGGGATAGATGCCCCATTTGGCGAAGGCGGAAGCGCCCAGGCCGACGGCGATCCAGAAGACGACGCGGAAGGCCGTGCCGGAGATGCGCGCGGCCAGCGCCGCGCCGAGGATCAGGATGGCGGTGAGTGCCAGGCCGACCATGCCGGAGAACATCGGCGTGAAACCGTTGAAGAGCATCCACACCAGCGCCGCCAGCGGCAGCACCAGGTACCAGCTCTCCCGCATGGCGCGCCAGGGGTTCGGGCACTGGTCCTTCGGCAGGCCGAGCAGTTTCGCGCGCCCGGCTTCGAGATGCACCATCCAGAACGCCGTCAGGTAATACAGCATGGCCGGGATCGCCGCCGCCTTGACGATCTCGGCGTAGGGCACGTTGAGGTTCTCCGCCATGATGAAGGCCACCGCGCCCATCACCGGCGGCATGATCTGGCCGCCCATGCTGGAGGTCGCTTCGACCGCGCCGGCGAAGACGCCCGAGTAGCCGAAGCGCTTCATCAGCGGGATGGTGAATTGCCCGGTGGTGAGCACGTTGGCCACGCCGGAGCCGGAGATGGTGCCCATCAGCGCCGAGGAGATCACCGACACCTTGGCCGGGCCGCCCTTGGTGTGGCCGACGAAGCCGAGCGCCAGCGAGTTGAACAGGTTGATCATCCCGGCGTGCTCGAGGAAGGAACCGAACAGGATGAAGAGGAAGATGTAGGTGGCCGACACCAGCGTCGGAATGCCGTAGATGCCCTCGGTGCCGAAGCCGAGCTGGTCGACGATCTGGGCGAAGGAATAGCCGCGGTGGGCGATCGCCGCCGGCAGGTATTGGCCGAACAGGCCGAACAGCAGGAACGCGGCGCACACCAGCGGCAGCGCCAGGCCGAGGATGCGGCGCGCCGCCTCGAATACCAGCAGCACCATGATCGTGCCGACGATCAGATCAATTGTCGTCGGGTCGCCGGCGCGCTGGATCAGGTCGCCTTCGAACGCCCACTGGTAGAAGCCGAGGGCGAAGCCGCCGCCGGCCAGCAGCCAGTCGTACCAGGGGATGCGCGTGAGCTTGCCGCGCTGGAACATCGGGTAGAGCAGGAAGGTCAGCAGCACCAGGAAGCTGACATGGATCGAGCGCATCACCAGGCTGGAGAGCGGGTGGAAGGCGGCGAGGACGAGCTGGTAGGTGGAGAAGGCCAGCGCCACCGCGACGACCAGCCTCATCGGGCCGTCGCCCAGGCGGCGCTGCACGCCGTGTTCGGAGAATTCGGTTTCGGCTTCCGCCATGTCTGCTCTCAGTCGGAAAGAAAAAGGCCGTGCGCGGAATCCGGCACGGCCCCGGCATCAGGTCGTCATGTTCACTTGATGACGCCGACCTCGCGGTAATACTTCTCGGCGCCTGCATGCAGCGGCAGCGGCATGCCCTTCACGGCGTTCTCGCGCTTGATGGCCTTGGCGGCGGCATGCGCGGCGACCATCTGGTCGAGGTTCTCGAACATCGACTTGGTCATCGCATACACCGTGTCGGCCGAGACGCCCTCGTGGGTGACGAGGAAGTTGGGGATCGCCACGGTGGCGGCGTCGGCCGTCTGGCCGTTGTAGGTGTTGGCCGGGATGGTCGCCGGCTGGTAGGCCGGGTCGCCGATTTTCGCAATCACCTCGGTCGGGATCGGCACGATGACGATCTTCACCGCGGTGGCGAGGTCGCGCACGGCGGCGACGCCGAGGCCGGCGGAGATCAGCGTCGCGTCGAGCTGGCGGTTCTTCATCAGTTCGACCGACTCGCCGAAGGGCAGGTATTCCACCTTGCCGAGGTCCTGGTAGCTCATGCCGGCGCCCTTGAGGATGGCGCGGGTGTTGAGCTCGGTGCCGGATTTCGGCGCGCCGACGGCGACGCGCTTGCCCTTCAGGTCGGCCAGGCTCTTGATGCCGGAATCGGCCGAGGCAACCAGATGGATGTAGTTCGGATACATCGCCGCCAGGCCGCGCAGCTTGGCGAGCGGCGCCTTGAAGCCGGCTTCCGCGTCGCCCTTCCAGGCGTCCGACAGCGCGTCGCCGAGGGTGAGCGCAACTTCGCCCTTGCCGGCCTGCAGCAGGTTGAGGTTTTCCGCGCTGGCCTTGGTCGCCTGCACCGCGGTCTTGGCGCCGGGCAGGGCCTTGCCGTAGATCTGCGACAGCGAGACGCCGAGCGGGTAATACACGCCGCTGGTGCCGCCGGTGAGCACGTTGATGAATTGCTGCGCCTGCGCCGGCAGGGCGATGAGTGCGCCGACAGCCAGCGCCAGCAGGGTGCGGTGCGAAACGCGCATGATGGTCTCCTCCGTTGTTTGTGGGTCGATTCTACTGCGGCTTGCCGAGCAGGGCGTCCTTGAGGTTGCCCTGCGCCGGATCCTCCCCCAGCCAGACGCGCAGCAGGCCCGTGTAAAAATCCTCGCCGGGGATGGGCTGGCCGACCGGCTTGCCGCCGACGGTGAGCGCCATGCCCCGTTCCGGAACCCAGTCGAAGACGATGGCGGTGCCGGCCTTGATCTCGCCCAGTGCGACGACGGCGTCGGACAGCTGCTTGATGCGGTCCCTCAGCGCGGCCTTTTCCGCATCCGAGCTGTTGTCGTTGATGCCGCCGCTGACGGCGCCGGCGAAGGTGTCGCCGGAAACGTCCTTGATCAGGCGGATGTCGACGCGCTTCGGCCCCTTGGCGGCGAGCGCCGCCTTGGCGTCGGCGGTCTTCGCCGGCAGGTAGAGCGCCATGGCGTAGCGCTTGCCGAACTTGGAGCGCACGCCGGTGCCGTTGATGACCAGCTCGGCGCTGCCAAGCTTGACCTTGTCGTCGAACTTGAAGCCTTCCAGCTCGGCGGCGTGGGCGAGGTTCAGGGCGAGGGCGGTGATGGCCGCCAGAGCGAGTTTTTTCATGCGGACTCCTTTACTTGAAGCGGGCGGATACGGTCGGGTTGCCCGGCAGTCCCTCGTACGTCACCGTGATCCGTATGCCGGGTTTGGTGAAATTCGGCGCCGTGAAGGAACCCAGGCTGAGGATGTCGCCGGCGCGCAGCCTGCCGCCGGATTTCGCCACGTCCTGCGCCAGCCAGACGACGGCATTCAGCGGATGGCCGAGGATGGCCGCGCCGGGCACCCGGGCGAGCTCCTTACCGTCCTGGTCGCGCATGACCACGCTCATCTTGCCCAGGGCATCGACCAGGTCGGGCGTGGCGGCGATCGGCTTGCCCAGCACGCCGAGGCGGGCGCCGACATTGAAGGAGGTGATGATGGCGGCGCTGAGCGGCTGTTCCTTGGCCGTCACCAGGTCGGGCAGCTCGATGAACGGCCGGATGCTCGACAGGTGCTTGATCACCTCGGCCGGGGTCTTCGCCTGGTTGATGCCCTCGTCCTTGACCACGACGACGAGGTCGGCCTCGAAGAAGGGGATCGCGCCGAACTTCGCCGGCACTTCGGCGCCGTCCTCCAGCAGCATCTTCTCCAGCAGCACGCCGCGCACCGGGGAGGTGGTGCCAAAGCGCTTCTGCACCGCCGGATTGGTGAGGCCGGCCTTGTGGCCGACCGCCTTGCCCTGGCTGGCGGACAGTTCGGCGACCAGGCCGTCGCGGATGCGCTCGGCCTCCTGCATGGTCATCTCCCTGGCCAGCCCCGAGGTCGGCTGCATGGCATT
This sequence comes from Rhodocyclaceae bacterium, assembly GCA_020849155.1. GTDB lineage: Bacteria > Pseudomonadota > Gammaproteobacteria > Burkholderiales > Rhodocyclaceae > Desulfobacillus. Next base: position 3,899 of record JADLGU010000211.1, read on the forward strand.
GAAGTTGGCGGCCAGCTGCCGGCTTTCCGGCGGCACCGTGGCGCAGGCGGACAGCACGAGAATGGCGGCGAACGATACGATGGCGTTGCGGTGCTTCATGGCTTCTCCTCCTTGTTGTTGTTGCTGAACCGCCGTGTCACGGCGACCGACTTTTTATTCTCTGACCTCCCCGTTGCCCAGCACGATCCACTTCAGGCTGGTCAGCCCCTCCAGGCCGACCGGGCCGCGGGCGTGGATCTTGTCCGTCGAGATGCCGATCTCGGCGCCGAGGCCGTACTCGAAGCCGTCGGCGAAGCGCGTCGAGGCGTTCACCATCACCGAGGCCGAATCCACCTCGCGCAGGAAGCGCATCGCCCGGGTGTAGTCCTCGGTGACGATGGCGTCGGTGTGCTGCGAGGAATACTTGTTGATGTGGGCGATGGCCTCGTCCACGCCGGCCACCACCTTCACGGCGAGGATGGCGGCGAGGTATTCCTCGGACCCGGCCTGCTCCGTGGCCGCCTTCAGCTTTGCCGCGTCGATGCCGGCGGCGGAGAGCAGCGCCAGCGACTCGGCGCAGCAGCGCAGTTCGACGCCCTTGCCGGCCAGCAAGGCGCCGAGCTTCGGCAGCAACGACTGGGCGACGCCGCGCGCCACCAGCAGCGATTCGGCGGGGTTGCAGGTGCCGAGGCGTTGCGTCTTGGCGTTGTCGACGATGCGCAGCGCCTTGGCCGC
>JADLGU010000212.1 GCA_020849155.1 Rhodocyclaceae bacterium
AACGACGTGCTGCGCATGACGGTCGAGCAGGCGCACGGCTTCTTCGGCGCCGTGCCGGTGGTGGCGAGGAAGCTCGAGACCCTGCTCGACGTCGGCCTCGGCTACATCGAGCTCGGCCAGTCGGCCGTGACGCTCTCCGGCGGCGAGGCGCAGCGCGTGAAACTCGCGCTGGAGCTCTCCAAGCGCGACACCGGCCGCACCCTCTACATCCTCGACGAGCCGACCACCGGCCTGCACTTCCAGGACATCGAGATGCTGCTCAAGGTGCTCGCCCGCCTGCGCGACCACGGCAACACCATCGTCGTCATCGAGCACAACCTCGACGTCGTCAAGACCGCCGACTGGCTGGTCGACCTCGGCCCGGAGGGCGGCGAGAAAGGCGGGCGCATCGTCGCCGAGGGGCCGCCCGAGCGAATCGCCGCACAGGCCGGCAGCCACACCGGCCGCTACCTGGCGCAGGCGCTGGCGGCGGCGGTCAAGCGCAAGGCGCGCACGGCATGATGCGCCTGGCGGCACTCATTCTCTGCACCCTCCTCGCCGCCTGCGGCGGCAGGAAGGCCGAGCCGCTGGCGCCGGGCGCCACGGTGCTGGCGCTGGGCGACAGCATCACCGCCGGCTACGGCCTGACGACCGAGCAGGCCTGGCCGGCGCGGCTGGCGGCGCGCACCGGCTGGCAGGTGGTCAACGGCGGCGTCAGCGGCGACACCGCGGGCGACGCCCTGGCGCGCCTGCCGGCGCTGCTCGAGGCCCATCGGCCGCAGCTGGTGCTGATCGCCCTGGGCGGCAACGACATGCTGCGCAAGCTGCCCGAGGCGCGCACGCGCGGCGACCTCGTCCGCATCGTCGCCCTGGCGCGCGGCGCGAAGGCCGAGACGGTGCTGCTGGCCACGCCCAGGCCCAGCGTCGCCGGCGCGGTGTTCCAGCGTCTGGCGGCGCCGCCCTTCTACGCCGAACTGGCCAAGGAGCAGAAGGCGCCGCTGATTGAGGACGCCATCCCCGCCGTGCTCTCCGACCCGGATTTCAAGCTCGACCCGCTGCACCCCAACGCCGAGGGCCAGGCGGCGCTGGCCGGCAAGGTGTTTGACGACCTGCGCCGGCTGGGGTACGTTCGCTGAACAAGGAATCGACATGACCGCCCAGACCGACACCCTGATCGAAATCTCCGGCCTGAAGTTCTCTTACAACAACCTCGACGTGCTCAAGGGCCTCGACCTCGCCGTGCCGCGCGGCAGGATCGTCGCCATCCTCGGCGCCAGCGGCTGCGGCAAGACCACGCTGCTGCGACTGATCGGCGGCCAGTTGCGGCCGGCCGGCGGTTTCGTCCGCTTCGACGGCCGGGTGATCCACGAGCTGGACACCAACGCGCTCTACGAGGTGCGCCGCAAGATGGGCATGATGTTCCAGCAGGGCGGGCTGTTCACCGACCTCTCCACCTTCGAAAACATCGCCTTCCCGATGCGCGAGCGCACCGACCTGCCCGACGCGCTGATCCACGACATGGTGCTGATGAAGCTGCATTCGGTTGGCCTGCGCGGCGCCTGGCCGCTGATGCCGAGCGAGCTCTCCGGCGGCATGGCGCGTCGCGTCGCGCTGTCGCGCGCCATCGCCATGGACCCGATGCTGATCAGGTACGACGAGCCCTTCTCCGGCCTCGACCCGATCTCGCTGACCCAGATCGGCAACCTGATCCGCGGCTTGAACGACGCCCTCGGCGTCACCTCCATCGTCGTCACCTACGACGTGGCCGAGTCGCTCAAGGTGGTGGACTACGCCTACTTCATCTCAGACGGCCGCATCGTCGCCCAGGGCACGCCCGACGAGATCCGCGCCTCGACCGATCCCTTCGTGCGCCAGTTCGTCGACGGCCAGGCCGACGGCCCGGTGGCCTTCCACATGCCGGCGAAGCCGCTCGCCGAGGAATTCTCGATCTCGTAGCGGTGCCGGCGGCATGCTGCGGGCCAAGGAATGGTTCGAGCCGTGAGCGAAAATTTCCGCTGCCACACCATCGCCGCCTCGCCGACGGACCTCGCCGCCGAGGCGCTGGCCGGACTGCGCGCGCGGCCGAAGCGCCTGCCCTGCAAGCTGTTCTACGACGAGGCCGGCGTGGCGCTGTTCGAGGCCATCTGCGCCACCCCGGAATACGATCTGTGCCGCAACGAGACCGCGCTGCTGCGGACGCACGCCGCGTCGATCGCCGATGCCGTCGGCCGCGGCGCCTGCCTGGTCGAGCCCGGCGCCGGCGGCTGCGAAAAGGTCGGGCTGCTGCTCGACGCCCTCGCCCCGGCGGCCTACGCGCCCCTCGACATCGCCGGCGAATCGCTGGAGCGCGCCGCCCGGACGCTGGCGGCGCGGCGCCCCGGCCTGCGCGTGACGGCCTGCGCCATGGATTTCCTCGCCGACCTGGAGCGCATCGCGCCCCTGCTGCCGGACGGGCGCCGGGTGTTCTTCTATCCCGGCTCCAGCATCGGCAACTTCACGCCCGAGGAGGCCATCGCCCTGCTCGCCCGCTTCCGCCGCCTGGCCGGCGCCGAGGGCGGCCTGCTGATCGGCTTCGACTGCAAGAAGCACCCCGGGCGCATCAGCCGCGCCTACAACGACGAACAGGGACTCACCGCCCACTTCAACCTCAACCTGCTCGGCCACGCCAATCGGCTGCTCGGCGGGGACTTCGATCCGGGCGGCTTCGCCCACCACGCCTTCTACGAGCCGGTCGAAGGCCGCATCGAGATGCACCTCGTCAGCCTGCGCGACCAGACCGTGCGCATCGCCGGCAGCGAGATCGGCTTCGCCCGCGGCGAGACCCTGCACACCGAGAATTCCTACAAATATCTGCCCGGGGAGTTCGCCGCGCTCGCCGGCGCGGCGGGCTGGGCGCCGGCCGGCGAGTGGCTGGCCGAGGAGGCCGCCTTCGCCGTGCAGCACTTCCGCGCCGCCTGAAACT
>JADLGU010000213.1 GCA_020849155.1 Rhodocyclaceae bacterium
ATCTGGTAGATGTTGTTGACCTTCTTCCAGTACTCGAGGTCCTGCTTCAGGAGCCTCACCGCCAGTCCGTTGCGCTTGGACTTCGAGTAATACAGCGCCATCAGGCGGTTGACCTGGGCCTGCAGCAGTTCGTCGCCGCCGGCGTATTTCAGCCCCTCGGCATGCAGCCGCATGGCCTCTTGGTCGAAAGCCTCGTCCCAGCCGTGGTAGCTGGCGACATCCCCCATCGCGCTCAGGGTAACGATCCGGACTTGCGCCAGGTAGGTATCCGTCTGCAGGACCGGATCGGCCAGCTCCTCTCGCATCACCTTCAGGGCGGCATGCCAGTCCTGCTGGGACTTCAGGGTGTTGTAGGTCTGGATGCGCAGCTCGGCCTGGGAGGCGGCAGCCAGGCAGAACAGCACGACGGCCGCCAGTAGGCGGCGAAGCTTGAAGGCGGACATGATCCCTCCCTTCTGCAAGGTGCTGCGGAAGCTGGATTATGCGCCGCGCGTAAGGGCGTGGAAAGGGCTCAAATCGATCGGCTGGCCGCCTCGAAGAGGGCACGCTACCGCATCGGCACCGTGCCCGGCCTGGCCGGCACGAACCCGCGCGCCGAAGCCCAGCGGTCAAAATGGGGCCGCAGCATTTCCGGCAGGTCGAGGACGAAATCCGTATCCAGCGGATACGCAATGCGCATGGTGCGGCTGACGGCGTCGAGCAGAAGATTGCCCTGCGCGCTGTCCTTGGGTCTTTTCATCGCATCCCGTTCCGGTTTCTCGGACAGCCACAGCTTGTGCAGGGCCATCCAGCGCGGATCGGGCGCGAAGATCGGGCAACTCCGGTTGTCGCGCGAAGCAATCACATGGCGTACCGGGCGCCCCTTGAGGAGCCATTCCTGTTCCTCGAATATCGCCATCGGCGAAAAAACCTCTTCCCGCGACAGCGTCCTGAACAGGGACGGCGCCACCAGGAGTTCGACCTCGTAGCCCGCCTTGTCGATCGCCTGATAGGGCTTTCTCTCGTTGATGCGATAGGAGGCGTCGACTGTTTTCAGCGCCTTCATCAGCGGCGAACCGACGGGCTTGTCCGATGACGCGGAAAGGGATATCTGCGCGCCGCGGCACCAGGCCAGGTCGAAGTCATCGGTCTCGTCAAGGCCTCGCGCGAAACGGCAGCCCGCCTCGATTTCGTAGGCCGCAAAGGCATTGGTGCCGACCAGCATCAGGCTGTCGCCGAGCAGGCCGGCAATGTCCAGCTCGCGGAGAATCCTGGCTGGCTTCGGCATGGCCACCGGCAGCTTGAGCCTGCGGTAAAGGACAACGATTTCCGCCAGCGCTTGCCCTGTCTCCTCGACTGCCGCTTGCGCCGCTTCGCGTTCCGCGAGGAAATCGCCGAGGCGTTTCTCGGTGGCTTCGCTGCGGACGCCCTGCGTCGTGCCGACATCGCCGGGCCGCCGCTTCACCGTCAGGTACTGTGGATGCCCCCCCTTCGGCGCAAAGAACATCGAACTGGGCAAGGCATCGCGCCGGCGGACGGCCTCGACCCAGGCGTCATGCCTCTGCGCAAGGTTCGCGGCAACCCGAAGGGCTTCGTCCGAAAACGAGATTAAGTTCACAACTAAATGTTAATTAAAAGATTTCACCCATTCAACAGAAAATATTGAACGGCAAGTGTAATTCTTTTATTAACAAATAGTTGTAATGATTTAGGCTACTGCAGGCGCCGCCCGGCGGCCTCGAAGGCGGCCGCCAGTTCCTCGTAATTGCGCGTGACGGGGTACTGCGGGAACTCGTCGATGACGTTCTGCGGCGGACGGAACAGGATGCCGGCGTCGGCCTCGGCCAGCATGGCGGTGTCGTTGTAGGAGTCGCCGGCGGCGATGGTCTTGAAGTTGATCGCCTTGAAGGCCTTCACCGACTCGCGCTTCTGCTCCGGCATGCGCAGAACGTAGTTGCGCACGAAGCCCGCCTCGTCCACCACCAGCTTGTGGCAGAACAGCGCCGGATAGCCGAGCTGTTTCATCAGCGGCATGGCGAATTCGTAGAAAGTGTCGGAGAGGATCACCACCTGGAAGCGCTCGCGCAGCCAATTCAGGAAATCGGCCGCGCCTGGCAGGGGACCCATCGCCGCGATGACTTTCTGGATATCGGGCAGACCGAGCCCGTGCTGCTTCAGGATCGCCAGGCGTCCCTGCATCAGCTTGTCGTAGTCCGGCTCGTCGCGCGTGGTGCGGGAGAGCTCGGGAATGCCGGTCCGTTTCGAGAATTCGATCCAGATTTCGGGCACCAGCACCCCCTCCAGATCCAGACAGGCCAGCTGCACTTCGCTTCTCCCGGGGTCATGCGTTGAAAGGTTCGGCATTTTAGCCGAATTCCCGCCGGCGAAACGCCCCGCCGCGGGGGTAATATCGGCTTGCGCATGCCGACCGAAACGTGACGATGCCCTCCCCTCCCACCTCCCTGCGTTCCGGCATTTGGCCGGTCGTTCTGTTCCTCCTGCTGGCGACCGGCATCGCCGCGCTCTGGTTTTCGGCGATCGGCGCCTACCGGACGGCGGTGCTCGACGAGCGCGGCCGCGAGCTGCAGGTGATCGCCGATTCGCGCATCGATTTCATCCGTCTCTGGCTCGATGAGCGACGCAACGACGCCGAGGTGCAGGCCAGCCGCCTGCTGATGGCCGATACCCTGCGGCGCCGCGCCGGCGCCTACTCCCGCAGCCAGGTGGTCGACCAGCTGGAGGTCGTCCGCCGGGCCTACAATTACAAGGCGGTCTCGCTGGTGAACCTTGACGGCAGGCTGCGCATCGGCGCCGGTCCGCTGAGCGATTTCGGCCGCGACGCCGCCGTCAAAGCGGCGCGGGCCGCCGGCACCGACGGAAAGGCAATTGTCACGCTCTCCTATCACGCGGAACAGGACGGGCGCCACCACGTCGACATCGACATCGCCGCGCCGGTGGCCGACGCCCGCCAGCCCGGCGCACCCTTCGTCGGGGCGCTGGTGTTCCACCTCGACTCGCGCAGCCATCTCGATCCCCTGGTGGAACGCTGGCCGACCGCCAGCGCGAGCGGCGAGGCCTTCCTCTTCGAGCTGGTCGGCGAGCGGATCGTCTTCCTCAGCTCGCTGCGGCAGGCCGAGCGGGAAACCTTGCACCGGCGGGCAGACGAGGCAGCGCTGCCGGCGGCCCTGGCCGCGCGCGGCAGCCGGGGCCTGATCGAGGGCATCGACTACCGCGGCGTGCCGGTGCTGGCCGCCGTCGGCCAGGTGCCGGGGATGCCCTGGTACGTGGTGGCCAAGCTCGACCGGGTGGAAGTGCTGGCGCCGGTGCGGCGCGAAGCGCTGTGGTCCGGCACGCTCTCGGCGCTGCTGGCGCTGGCGCTCGGCCTGGCCCTCTACTCCTGGCGGCGCCGCGGCCGCAGCGAGCTGGCCCTGGCGCGCCACGCCGCGACGGAAGAGGCGCTGGCCGCCAGCGAGGCGCGCTTCCGCAAGCTGACCGAGTACTCCTGGGACTATCAGCTGCTCTACGACCGCAATATGAAAATCGTCCACGCCAGCCCATCGGTAACGCGCGATCTCGGTCACGACCTCGTCGGGAGATCTATCGCGGACGGCAGGGCGACAGTGCACCCCGAGGATGTCGACAAAGTCGAGGCGGCGCGGCAAGCGGCCCTGGCGCAGCCGCGATTGCCGCAGCGGATCGATCACCGCCTTGGGCGAGGCGACGGAATCTGGATCGATGTCGAGGCCTATTTCGTCAACTACTTCGACGACCCCGACATCCGCGCGCTGTGCTACGTGGCGCGCGACGTCAGCGAGCGCCTGCGGGCGGAGGCGGCGCTGCGCGACAGCGAGGAGCGCTACCGCTTCCTCTTCGAACTCTCGCCCGACGCCGTCTTCGTTCACCGCGACAACGTCCTGCTGATCGCCAACGCCGCGGCGGCGCGTCTGTTCCGCGCCGGCTCCGCCCGAGCGCTGGCCGGACTCGACTGGCACGAGCTGGTGGCCCCCGAGGGCTGGCCCGCCACCGAGCGGCGCATCGCCGCGCTGATGGGCGGCGAGCGCCCCTTCCTGGACCCGGCCGAGCAGCGCTACCGCGCCCGCGACGGCGCCCTCATCGCGGTGGAGACCACCGCGGCGCGCATCGTCATCGACGGCCGGCCGGCGGTGATGTCGGTGGTGCGCGACATCGCCGAGCGCAAGCAGGCCGAGGCCGAGCGCCTGGCCGCCGAGCGCCGCCTGCGCGACACCCTGGTGCGCGAAGTGCACCACCGCATCAAGAACCACCTGCAGGGCCTCACCGGCCTGCTGCGCCAGCACGTCGGCGGCCAGCCGGCGCTGAAGCAGGTGCTGGAGCAGTTCACCACCCAGGTCAACGCCATCTCGGTGGTGCACGGACTGCAGGGCCGCATGCCGTGCGGCCGGACCAGCCTGCGCGGCCTGGTCACGGAGATCGCCGCCTTCCTCGGCAGTCTGCTCGGCACGCCGCTGCGCCTGGCGGAAAGCGGCGACCAGTGCTTCATGGCGCGGCCGTGCGACCACGGGGGCGAATGCCGCCTGACGATCGCCGAGGAGGAATCGGTGCCGGTGGCGCTGATCGTCAACGAGCTGCTCACCAACGCCGTGCGCCACCGCCTCGGGCCAGCGCCGCTCTCGCTGGACATCCGCTGCGACGAACGCGCCGCCCTGATCTCGATCCGCAATCCCGGCCGGCTCGGCCCCGATTTCGATTTCGCCCGGGGTCAGGGGCTCGGCACCGGCCTCGGCCTGGTCCGTTCGCTGCTGCCGCAAAAGGGCATGACCCTGCGGCTGGCCAATGCCGACGACGCCTATGTGGAAACGCGGATCGAGCTGACGGCGCCGCTGCTGCAGGACGCCGTGGCAGGCGAGCCTCAGCTTGCCAGCCGGCGATAGATGTCGGCGATCTTCAGCGGCAGCTTTCGCGCGTCGTCGAGCACGGCGTAGCGCGCCGGGCCGTAGAGGCGCGGCAGGTAGTCGGCGCCGTGGCGGTCGATGGTGACGCAGTAGCTCCTCACCCCGCGTTCATGCGCCTCCTGCAGGGCGCGGCGGGTGTCCTCGATGCCGTAGTGGCCGCGATACTCGTCGCCGAAATCGTCGGGCCTGCCGTCCGACAGGGTGACCAGCAGCTTGTGCCGCGCCGGCTGCGCCTCAAGAAGGCGGGTGAGGTGGCGGACGGCCACGCCCATCCGCGTGTAGTCCTTCGCCGCGACGGCGGCGATGCGCCCGCGCACCGCCGCATCGTAGCGCTCGTCGAAGCGCTTCACCGGATAGATGTCGCAGCGGGTGCGCGTCCAGCCGGAAAAGCCGTAGATGGCGTAGGCGTCGCCGAGCCGCTCCAGCGCCTCGCACAGCATCACCAGCGATTCGCGCTCGGCGTCGTTCACCCAGCCCTGGGTCGAGCCGCTCATGTCGACCATGAACATCGCCGCCAGCGAGCGTTCGCGGCGGACGCGGCGGACGTACAGCCGGCCGGGGGCTTCGGCCCCGGCGCGACGGTCGGCGGCGGCATCGACCAGCGCGTCGAGGTCGATCTCCTCGCCCTCGGGCTGGCGGCCGAGCAGGCGGTCCTCGCCGCGCAGCAGTTCGAAGCGGCGGCGGATGTCGCGGATCGCCGCCGTGTTGCGCAGACCGACTTTTGCCACGTAGCCGGGATCGCCGGGCGGCAGCTCAACCTCGAACAGGTGGCACCAGCCGCGGCGGTAGGCGCGGCGGCGGTAGTCCCACTCGTCGTAGCGGCGATGCGGTTCGCGGTGGCTGGTCAGGGCGTCCTCGCCGCCGCCTTCCCGTTCGGTGGGCTGCCAGGCGCCGGGGCCGGCCGGCACCAGGCATTCCGGCGGCAGCTCG
>JADLGU010000214.1 GCA_020849155.1 Rhodocyclaceae bacterium
CCCGACAGGGCGGCCAGGAAATCCGAAGCCCCGCCAGGCCTGGCCGGTTCGCCCGGCAAGGTCACATGCTGCTTGGCGAAGTAATAGCGCTGGCCGACCAGGCCGCGCACGTATTCCTCCCCGCTCTGGGGATCGATCAGGCGGGACGTCAGCGCGGCGGTGATCTGGTTGGCGTCGGCGATCCGGTCCACGCCGGAATAGATGTTGTCGGAGAAGATCGTCGCAAAGCTGAAGTCGGCCAGGCCCGAGTCGAAGACCGGGATGTTGTTCTGGGTGCGCTGGGGCACCAGCAGATAGTACAGGCGCGGCTCGAGTGTCTGGGTCAGGTTCCTGCCGAACCAGTCGAACTGCCGTTCGAAGGCGAGGCCGGCGTCGACGCTGAAGATCGGCAGGTTGCGCACCACGCTGTCCGGCCCGGTGCTGACCCGCCTGTCCAGGTCATAGCGGGTGGAATGCAGTCCCAGCTTGGGGGTGATGTGCCAGGCCGGAGCCTGCAGGGGCAGGGACAACTGGGGATACAGCGTCGTGCGTCTGCCGGTGTCCAGGGTCGGATGATCGAAGACCACATACTCGCCGTTGAATGCGAAAGCCGTGCCACCGAGGAATTCCGGGCGGCTCGCCACCAGCGTGAATTGCGGTACCCGCTCATAGGGTTTCACGACCGGCGGCAGGGAGGGATCCTGCAGCGTCTGGTACATCTGCATATTGGCCGAGGCCGACCACCAGCCACCGCCGTAGGTGAGCGTTCCCTGGCGTAACAGGTTGCCCTGGGAGGCCTGGTTGATGCGGCTGCTCAGGTCCCTGAAATAGCTGCCATCCGAAACCCCGTTGATGTTCAGCGTGCCGCTGAAGCCGCTACCCAGATTGTTGTGGGTGTGCAGGAGCGAGTAGCCATAGCGCTTCCTGTCGGCCAGGCGGTCGTCCGGCAACAGCTCGACATGCGCCACGCCGCGATAGTTATGATTCAGATAACGGAAGTCGGAGTTGACCTGCAGACCGCGCTTGGTCATCAGACGGGGCGCGATCGTCATGTCCATGTTGGGTGCGATGTCCCAGTAATAGGGCAGGGTGAATTCGATGCCCGATTTGGAACTGGTGCCGAAGGTCGGCGCCAGGAAGCCGGACTTGCGCTTGTTGTTGAGCGAGAAACTGAGCCACGGCGAATAGAACAGGGTGACGTCCTTGAACACCACGCTGGCATCCCGTCCTTCGCCGACTTCGCGATCGAAATCGAGATTGAGGTCGGCCACCTTGGCGTACCAGTCGGGATCGTCCGCCGTGCAGGTGGTGTAGGTGGCGTTCGTCAGCCGCATGCGGCTCTCCCCCTGGAATTCCAGCAGGTCGGCTTTGCCGGACGCGGTCGTCAGCCTTCGTTCCCCGGCAACGACCTCGCCGGCGATCACCTTGATCTCCGGCCTCTTCTCTTTCGCCTGGGGCAGGAAGGTCGGCAGCTTCTTGGTCTGCAGCGTCGCCATGCCCATCGCCGGAGAGTAGGCCTGCTTCTGTTCCTTGGAGGCGCGGGTGATCGAATACTCGGGCTGTTCGAAGTAGCCGGTGCTCTCGGTCATGTTCAGGCGCAGCTTCGGGCCGGACATGAACTCGGCATCCTTGTTGTAACGGACGTTGCCGACCGCCTCCAATTCGTCCTCGACCTTCCAGTAGGTCAGCTTGTCCGCCGACAGGTTCGTATTGGTCTTGCGCAATTCGGCCTCGCCCTGCGCCACCACCTCGTTGTCGTTGGGTCCGTCGATGCGCGAGGCGGCAATGAAGGTGGGATAGGGCGCATCCTTGCTGACCTGCAAGGGTGCAAGCTGTTGCGTGGCTTGCAACGACGGCACCAGCCCGGCTTCGGCATGGGCGGAATACAGAGGTGCGATAGCTGGCTGCTCGGCCACCTGGGGCGGACGCGTCACGGCTTGGTCGGCTGGCGCCGCGGGCCGGGTTGTATCCGGCGCCGGCGTGACGACTGCTTCCTGGGGCCTGCTCGGCGGCACAGCCGGTTTCGCCGTTGCAGCGGGCGCCTTTTCTTCCTTCGGGGCCGGGGCGGTCTCGGCGACCCGGGCCTCGGCTGGCTCACGAACCGGCTGCGCCGCCTGCGGGGTGGGCGCAGCCTGGGGGGGACGGGCTACAGTGGGTTGCTCAGCAGGGGTGGGTGCCGCCGGACGCGGCGCAGCCGGTCCGGCTGCGCCGCCCAGCAGGGCGGGATCGACACGCAGAGGCGGCAAATTCTCCGCAGCCGGCAGGGTGCCGGGCAGGCCGAGAGTGAAAACAAGAGCGAGGCGCGCCTTGGCGTGCATGTCTGCGGTTCGTTGTTTTTTGCCGAGGGGTTGTCAGGGAAACCGGTTCGACATGAGTGCTAGAATTTCGTAGTTTATCACTACTGGCCGCCCATATTCTCCCCTCCCAGCGACCCACCATGCAACGTCTCGCGCTGATCCAGGACTGGCTGGCCGGGCTCCACCCGGGCCGGCCGTTCTCGCTGGCCCCGGCCTCGGCCGATGCCAGCTTCCGCCGCTATTACCGCGCCGCTTTCGAGGATGGCTTCAGCTTGATCGTCATGGATGCCCCGCCCGAGCACGAGGACTGCCGGCCGTTCGTGCGCGTTGCCGGCCTGCTCCGTGAGGCCGGAGTGCATGCGCCCGACATCCTCGCCCAGGACCTGGAACGCGGGCTGCTCCTCCTCGGCGACCTGGGCAGCACGCCGTATATCGATGCCTTGAACGAGGCGAACGCCGACAGCCTCTTCCGCGACGCCCTCGATGCCCTCATCAAATGGCAGCTTGCCAGCCGGCCGGATGCGCTGCCGCCCTACGACGAAGCCCTGCTGCGGCGCGAGCTCGGGCTGTTTCCCGAGTGGTACGTCGCGCGCCACCTAGGCGCGCCGCTGAGCGAAAAGCAGCGCGCCACGCTGGTCGGCGTGGAAGCGCTGCTGCTGCGCAACGTCCTGGCCCAGCCCGGCGTATATGTGCACCGCGACTTCATGCCGCGCAACCTGATGGTGTGCGAGGACAATCCCGGCGTGCTCGACTTCCAGGACGCGGTGTACGGCCCCATCACCTATGACGTGATCTCGCTCTTTCGCGATGCCTTCGTCAGCTGGGAAGAGGAGCGCGTCATCGACTGGTCGGTACGCTACTGGGAGAAGGCGCGCCGCGCCGGCCTGCCGGTCGATGCGGATTTCGGCGACTTCTACCGCAACCTGGAATGGATGGGCCTGCAGCGCCATCTCAAGGTGCTGGGCATTTTCGCCCGCCTCAACTACCGCGACGGCAAACCGAAATATCTCGCCGACACGCCGCGTTTTCTCGGTTATGTGCGTCACGTCGCGACGCGCTATGCGCCGCTGGCGCCGCTGGCGCGCCTGCTCGACGAACTGGAAAACCGCAGGCCCGAGATCGGATACACCTTCTGATGCGCGCCATGATTCTCGCCGCCGGACGGGGCGAACGCATGCGGCCGCTGACCGATGCCACGCCCAAGCCGCTGCTGATGGCCGGGGGCAAGCCGTTGATCGCCTGGCATCTCGAGGCGCTGGTGCGGGCCGGGATCCGCGACATCGTCGTCAATCACGCCCACCTCGGCCATCTCATCGAGACGGCGTTGGGCAACGGCAAGCGCTTTGGCGCGGCCATCCGTTACTCGGCCGAAGGCCAGGCGCTGGAGACCGCCGGCGGCATCGCCCACGCCCTGCCGCTGCTGGGCGCCGAACCGTTCGCGGTGATCAACGCCGACATTGCCTGCGACTTCGACTACGCGCGGCTGCCGGCGCTGGCGGACACCATGACCGGGCGAGGTCTGCTGGCGCATCTGGTGCTGGTCCCCAACCCGCCGCACCATCCGCAGGGAGACTTCGCCCTCTGCGACGGCCGGGTCGCCGAACAGGGGGGGGCGCTGCTCACCTTCTCCGGCATCGGCCTCTATGCGCCCAGGCTGTTTGCCGGCATCGCGAGCGGCAGCAAGGCAATGCTCGCCCCGCTGTTGCGGGCCGCGATGCGCGACGGCGCCGTCAGCGGCGAGCTGCACGCCGGCCGCTGGATCGATGTCGGCACCCCTGGACGCCTGGCCGAGCTGGACCGGATTCTCTCGGCGCTATAATCGTTTCATCCCAACTTCCGGCCTCGTGTCCGTGGACATCCAAGCCTTCGCCGACCGGCGCGCGCGCCTTCTCCGCAGCATGGGCCGCGGCATCGCGGTGATTCCCACTGCGCCCGAACGCGTGCGCAACCGCGATTCGCACTACCCCTACCGCCACGACAGCTATTTCTATTACCTCACGGGATTTCCCGAGCCGGAAGCCGCCCTGGTCCTGATCGCTGGCGACTCGCCGCAGGCACTGCTCTTCTGTCGCGAAAAAGATCCGGACAAGGAAGTCTGGGACGGTTTTCGCCACGGGCCCGAGGCGGCCCGCGCCACATTCGGCTTCGATGCCGCCTTGCCCATCGCCAGCCTCGACGACAAGCTGTTCGAACTGCTGGCCGGCCAGCCGGTGCTGCATTACTCGATGGGGCACGACGCCGACTGGGACGACCGCCTCGTCAAGGCCCTCAACCGGGTGCGCGCCGACGTCCGCAACGGGGTGCATGCGCCGGCGGAAATCCGCGACGTGCGCGTCGAACTCGACGAGATGCGGCTGGTCAAGGACACCCGCGAGACCGCCGACATGCGCCGCGCCGCCGACATCTCGGCAGCGGCCCATCGCCGTGCCATGCGCGCCACGGCGCCTGGCCGCTTCGAATACGAGATCGAGGCGGAGCTGGCGCACGAGTTCCGCCGCTGCGGGGCCCAGGCCCCGGCCTATTCCCCCATCGTCGCCGGCGGCGCCAACGCCTGCATCCTGCACTACGTGGACAACAGCCAGCCGCTGCGGGACGGCGTGCTGCTGCTCATCGACGCCGGCTGCGAGGTGGATTCCTACGCCGCGGACATCACCCGCACCTTTCCGGTGAGCGGAAAGTTCTCCCCGGCCCAACGCGATGTTTATGAATTGGTGCTTGCCGCACAGCGGGCCGCAATCGCCCAGATCGCGCCGGGCCAGCCCTGGGACGCCCCGCACGAAGCG
>JADLGU010000215.1 GCA_020849155.1 Rhodocyclaceae bacterium
ATCTGGTAGATGTTGTTGACCTTCTTCCAGTACTCGAGGTCCTGCTTCAGGAGCCTCACCGCCAGTCCGTTGCGCTTGGACTTCGAGTAATACAGCGCCATCAGGCGGTTGACCTGGGCCTGCAGCAACTCGTCGCCGCCGGCGTATTTCAGCCCCTCGGCATGCAGCCGCATGGCCTCTTGGTCGAAAGCCTCGTCCCAGCCGTGGTAGCTGGCGACATCCCCCATCGCGCTCAGCGTGACGATCCGGACTTGCGCCAGGTAGGTGTCCGTCTGCAAGACCGGATCGGCCAGTTCCTCGCGCATCACCTTCAGGGCGGCCTGCCAGTCCTGCTTGGACTTCAGGGTATTGTAGGTCTGGATGCGCAGCTCGGCCTGGGAGGCGGCGGCCAGGCAGAACAGCACGACGGCCGCCAGCAGGCGGCGAAGCGCGAAGGCGGACATGGAGTCCTCCCTTCCTGAAGGTGCCTGGGAATCTCGATTATGCGCCGCCCGCACGCGCGCGGGAAGGGTTCAGATCGATCGGCCGGCCGCCTCGAAGGCGGCCTCCAGCTCGGCGTAGCTGCGGGTGACTGGGTACTGCGGGAACTCGTCGATGACGTTCTGCGGCGGGCGGAACAGGATGCCGGCGTGGGCCTCGGCCAGCATGGCGGTGTCGTTGTAGGAATCGCCGGCGGCGATGACCTTGAAGTTGAGCGCCTTGAAGGCCTTCACCGACTCGCGCTTCTGCTCCGGCATGCGCAGGATGTAGTCGCGGACGTAGCCGGCGTCATCCACCACCAGCTTGTGGCAGAACAGAGCCGGGTAGCCGAGCTGCCTCATCAGCGGCATGTCGAACTCGTAGAAGGTGTCGGAGAGGATAACCACCTGGAAACGCTCGCGCAGCCAGTCGAGGCACGCGCGCGCGCCGGGCAGCGGCCCCATCTCGGCGATGACTTTCTGGATGTCGGGCAGGCCGAGCTTGTGCTGTTCGAGGATCGCCAGGCGTCCCCGCATCAGCTTGTCGTAATCCGGCTCGTCGCGGGTGGTGCGGGAGAGTTCGGGAATGCCGGTCCGCTTCGAGAATTCGATCCAGATTTCGGGCACCAGCACCCCCTCCAGATCCAGACAGGCCAGCTGCACTTCGCTTCTCCCGGGTTCATGCGTTGAAAGGTTCGGCATTTTAGCCGAATTCCTGCCTGTGAAACGGTGCGCGGCGGGGGTAATATCGGCTTGCGCACGCCAATCGAAATATGACGATGCCCTCCCCTCCCGCCCCCTTGCGTACCGGCCTGTGGCCGGTCGTTCTGTTCCTCCTGCTGGCGGCCGGCATCGCCGCGCTCTGGTTTTCGGCGATCGGCGCCTACCGGACGGCGGTGCTCGACGAACGCGGCCGCGAGCTGCGGGTCATCGCCGAGTCGCGCATCGATTTCATCCGCCTCTGGCTCGATGAGCGGCGCAACGACGCCGTGGTACAGGCCAACCGCCTGCTGATGGCCAATACCCTGCGGCCCCGTGGCGACGCCGGCGCCTATTCCCATAGCCAAGTGGTCGACCAGTTGGAAGCCGTCCGCCGGGCCTACAACTACAAGGCCGTCTCGCTAGTGGACCTGGACGGCAATTTGCGCATCGGCGCCGGCCGGCTGAGCGATTTCGGCCGCGACGCCACCGCGAAGGCGGGGCGGAGCGCCATCGCCAGCGGAAAGACCCTCGTCAGTCTGGCCTACCACCCCGAGCAAGGCGGACGCCACCATATCGACATCGATATCGCCGCGCCGGTGGCCGACGTCCGCCTGCCCGGTGCGCCCACCCTCGGGGCGCTGGTTTTCCACTTCGACTCGCGCAGCCACCTCGATCCCCTGGTGGGACGCTGGCCGACCGCCAGCGCGAGCGGCGAGGCCTTCCTCTTCGAGCTGGTCGGCGACCGGATCGTCGTCCTCAGCTCGCTGCGGCAGGCCGAGCGGGAAGCCTTGCAGAGGCGGGCCGACGAGGCGGCGCTGCCGGCGGCCCTGGCCGCGCGCGGCAGCCAGGGCCTGCTCGAGGGCATCGACTACCGCGGGGTGCCGGTGCTGGCCGCCGTCGGCCGGGTGCCGGAGATGCCCTGGTACGTGGTGGCCAAGCTCGACCGCGCGGAAGTGCTGGCGCCGGTGCGGCGCGAGGCGCTGTGGTCCGGCACGCTCTCCGCGCTGCTGATGCTGGCGCTCGGTCTGGCCCTCTACTCCTGGCAGCGCCGCGGCCGCAGCGAGCTGGCCCTGGCGCGCCGCGCCGCGGCGGAAGAGGCGCTGGCCGCCAGCGAGGCGCGCTTCCGCAAGCTGACCGAGTACTCCTGGGACTATCAGCTGCTCTACGACCGCAACATGAAAATCGTCCATGCCAGCCCTTCGGTGACACGCGATCTTGGTTACGACCTCGTCGGCCGGCATATCGGGGACGGCAGGGCAACGGTGTGCCCCGAGGACGTCGGCAAAGTCGAGGCGGCGCGACAATCGGCCCTGGCGCAGCCGCGATTGCCGCAGCGGATCGATCACCGCCTTCGACGAGGCGACGGAATCTGGATCGATGTCGAGGCCTATTTCGTCAACTACTTCGACGATCCCGACATCCGCGCGCGGTCCTACGTGGCGCGCGACGTCAGCGAGCGCCTGCGAACGGAG
>JADLGU010000216.1 GCA_020849155.1 Rhodocyclaceae bacterium
CGGAGGCGGCGATGATCGCCTCCAGGCGCGCCTGCTCGGCGGCGAGGGCGTCGAAATCGGCGTCCGGCTCGGCGTAGGCGGCATACACGGCGTCGAGCTTCTGCTGCGCCTCGAACACTTCGCCGAGGCCTTCCTCGACGGCCTGGCGGACGGTCTTTTCCGGGTCGAGCTGCGGCTCCTGCGGCAAATAGCCGATGGACAGGTTGGGCATCGGCGTGGCTTCGCCCTCGATGTCCTTGTCCACCCCGGCCATGATCTTCAGCAGCGTGGACTTGCCCGAGCCGTTGAGGCCGAGCACGCCGATCTTGGCGCCGGGGAAGAAGGACAGCGAGATGTCCTTGAGGATGTGGCGCTTGGGCGGGACGATCTTGCCCACGCGGTTCATGGTGAAAACGTATTGGGCCATGCGCGGAATGCCTGAGGAGGAAAAGCGGGATTTTACCGGAGAGTCAGGCGGGCTCGATGGTCAGGATGATCTGGCCCTCGGCCACGGCGTCGCCCTCGGCGACGAACACCTCGATGACCCGGCCGGCCCGCGGGCTGGGGATGTCCAGCGCCACCTTGCCGGTTTCGAGGACGAACAGCGTGTCGTCGGCGGCGATGACGTCCCCCGGCCGCACCAGCAGCGTCTGGATCACCACCTCGCCGCTGGCGCAGTTGCCGCAGGTCTCCCAGCATTCGGGATACCTCGGCATGCGCACTTCGACGTGGCGGGTCATGGCTTGGACGGCCCGCCTGACGCGCGCGCCCCGCCGGCGGGCGAAATATTGAAGGCCTCAAACATGTTATGTGATTTGTACAGCAAGAAAATCAATAAGCGCCTTGAATTTTATCCATTAGATTCCGTCATTGCCGGTAAAAAATCATTCAAGCCGGCCTGCTCCAACAAGGAGGAAGAGCGGTGTCAAGACTGCATTGTGCGCCCGCATGGGCTTTCGGCCTGGCCTTGCTGCTGGCCGCGCTGTCGGCGCGGGCGGAAGAGCGCGCCTACCTGCTGGGGGTCATCAGCTACGGCAACAGCGCGCAAATGATCGCCTCGGAATACCACGGCCTGACCGCCTATCTGTCCAAAGTGCTGAAGAAACCGGTGCGGATCGAGGGCGCCAGGGACTTCACCTCCTTCGGCGAGCGGGCCAAGGCCAAGCGTTACCACATGATGTTCGTCGCGCCCTCGGCCGTGGTCGAGGCCAACCGCTCGGCCGGCTACCTGCCCATCGCCAAGATCCCCGGCCTGCTGTCGGTCTCCTTCATGGCGCCGACCAAGTCCGGCATTGCCTTTCCCGAAGACATGAAGGGCAAGCGCATCGGCTTCACCGGCAAGGACGCCATGATCACCCGGCTGGCCTTCGTCGAATTGCGCAACCTCGGCATCAAGGAGCCGGAGAGGCACTTCGGCAGCCTCGCCTACTACAACGACGCCGACGGCGTGCTGGCCGGCATGCAGATGAACCTGATCGACATCGGCGTGGCCAACTCGGGTCTCTTCAACGTCTGGACCAACAAGGGCTTCGACATGAACCTGATCCATTCCGGCAAGGGGGTGCCGCACCTGACCTTCGGCGTGCGCGGCGACCTGCCCGAAGCCGAGCGGCGCGCCATCGCCGAGGCCCTGTTCAAGGCAACCCAGGACAAGGAGGCCCAGGAATTCCTCCGCTTCAGCAACTTCCCGGGCTTCGAGCCGGCCAGGCTCGCCGACTACGAGGACCTCGCCAAAATCCTCGGCATCAAGTGACAGGTCGGGATCCGCTTCGCTTGGGCGCGGCCAAATATCAGCCCTATTGAATATGAGAAGCCTTGATCGATCAATCACAATATTTGGTTTGTCCGTGGCGCGGGCGACTGTAATAATCGTGTAAAAACAAATGGTATAGGCAGCAGGCAAAACGCGTCGTCGTTTGTTGCGACCGGACGGCATCACCCAGGCGCGGGCTTGCGCAGGGCAAAAGTCGGTCCCGCCAGGACGGCGTTCCTGCTGCATCCGCTTCGATTGTTCCCGCCGGCCACGGCCGGTTTTATTCATGCATGGCAGTTGGTTGATCAGGATATGAGCGACAACACACAGCCGCCCGGCGGCACGCAAGAAACCGGCAAGCAAGGCCTCTGGCAACGCCTGAAGCGGCCGCCCATGTGCTCGATGCGACGGATGATCGTCATCGGCATCCTCGGCGGCATCGCCATCTGGGGCGGCCTCAACACCGGCATGGAGTGGACCAACCGCTCGGAGTTCTGCACCTCCTGCCACGAGATGACCATCCCCTTCGAGGAACTGAAGAAGACGGTGCATTACAAGAACCGCAGCGGCACCACCGTGCAGTGCGCCGACTGCCACGTCGCCAGCAGCAAGACGCCGACCGACTACATGTTCAAGTCCTTCCAGAAGCTGATGGCGGCGCGCGATGTCATCGGCCACATCAAGGGCACGGTGGACACCCCCGAGAAGTTCGAAGCCTACCGCCTGACCATGGCCGAGCGGGTCTGGGAACGCATGGTCAGCCGCGACTCCAAGGAGTGCCGCAACTGCCACGACTTCAAGACCATGGATCCGGAAAAGCAGAAGGACCGCTCGGTGGTCAAGCACGAGGGCGCCATCGAGGACGGCAAGACCTGCATCGAATGCCACAAGGGCATCGCCCACAAGCCGGTACATGTGAAGACCGAGGGCGGGGCCGCGGCAAAAGAGGGTTGATTCGTCGTTCCGGTGGCAAGTTCCATCGGAGTGGGTTATGTTTGCCCATTGGGCATAGCGACAGGAGCGAGCATGAAGAAGATTACGATTGCATTGGCAGGTATCTTGCTGGCGGGATCGGCAGCGGCCGCGCCGGACTGGAGCAAGGTGCCGGTGCGCAAGATCAAGGTGTTCTACCCCGGCCAGGCCAGCCTGGAGTGGGTGATGAACAAGCCCGACCATTCCGCCGTGCCCGACATCGTCGACAAGAAGCGGCCCTGCGCCAAGTGCCACGAGGGCGACGCCCAGGATGTCGGCAACATGATCGTCGCCGGCAAGCCGGCCGGCAGCTCGAAGACCGTCCTCGAGCCGAAGCCGATCGCCGGCAAGGTGGGCTGGCTGCCGGTGCAGTTCCAGGCCGCCCACGACGGCGAGAAGATCTACTTCCGCTTCGAGTGGGTGCCGCCGAAGCTCGGCGACGTCAAGATGGACAAGAAGAACGAGATGAAGCTGACCATGCTGTTAGACGGCGGCGGCACGGTGGAGGGTGCCGAACTGAACGGCTGCTGGGCGACCTGCCACAGCGACCTGCGCACCATGAAGGACGCCAAGGACGACAAGAAAACCAAATACGTCA
>JADLGU010000217.1 GCA_020849155.1 Rhodocyclaceae bacterium
ACGAACACGTCGCGCAACAACTCGA
Organism: Rhodocyclaceae bacterium; assembly: GCA_020849155.1. GTDB lineage: Bacteria > Pseudomonadota > Gammaproteobacteria > Burkholderiales > Rhodocyclaceae > Desulfobacillus. Next base: position 26 of record JADLGU010000217.1, read on the forward strand.
CCCGTGTCATCTCGTACACGCCGAGTGCGCCTTCGACATAGGCCCGTTCTGGCACATCGATGAAGGAAAGGGGACAGAGATTGCGCCGGATGAGCGGGATGTTGGCGCCAAGCCGGGAGACACGCTTGTTCACATCCACGAAGGGTTGCAGGTACGGGATGTGGACCATGATGAAGAAGGCCTGCTCGAAGGGATCCTCGATGGCGTCGGCCTTGTCCAGAATCATGCGGAAATAGGCGTCGATCTGCTGCGGGATGCCCAGCGGGTGAAACACCGTGCCGCTGACTTCGACGATGCGGTTGCGCAGCCGCCCGCTCTCACCGGGATCGGCGAGCAGGTTCTCGGAGAGCAGCGCGTGCAGATTGAAGAAGGTGAAAGTGTTGAAGCCGATGTCCTCGGCCTGCTCCACCAGCAGTTCGATGGCGGCCTTGTGGTTGAGGATCATCTGCGCTTCGCGGCGATCCTTGCCTTCGGCCGCCTGGCCGAGTTCGATCAGGTTTTGCGTGTCGAGCCGGGTGTAGGTGTTGCCTTCGAGCCGGCTCGATGCCCAGGACAGGTCGATCAGCAGGCGCCCCAGGATATCGCGCGCATAAGTGCCCGCCGGACGCTCGCCGTTGGGAGAGCCTCCGATGTTGTGCAGGTGCTCACGGATTTCCGGCGGCAGATAGGTTGTTTCGTTCGGGCGATACGACTCCAGAAATTTGCGGTCATAGCCCACCGGCTTGCGCTGCTGGATGGGTTGACGGATGTAGTCGAGGACTTTTTGTCCGGCGGGCGAGACGGGTATGTAAATCTCGGCAGTGACCTCATCCGTCGCGTGAGCTCGTTCGGTAATGGTGGCTTCAATGATTCTGGGCTTGCGATAGCGCAGCCCGCGGCCCTTGCCGATCAAAGAGATCTTTTTTTGATCAGCCAGTTCACCCAAGCGGCGTTGCAGGGTGCGACGACTGACGATGTCGGCCAAGGCTGCGTGCAGGTCGTCGATGCCCACGCCTTCCGGATGACGGGCAATCTCCGCTTCGATTCTTGCGGACAGATCGTCAGGGAGTTTTTTTGGCATGATTCACCTTTATTGGCGCGTATTAATTATTTACGCGCCAAAAGACTAGGCTTATTGGCGCGATATGTCAATAATTGCGCCATTTTGTGGCGCGGTAACAGGTATCGCGCCAAAAGATCATGCCCTATCCAAGCCGTCGAGCTTTACCACAAAGCATCCTTCTGTGGCCAGAGGACGGCCCAACGCCCTTTGTCGCCCCGGCAGGCCAGGATGACATCGAACTTGCGCAGACGATTGCCATCGGTGTGCTTGGGGTCGGCTAAGGTGTCACCCCCAAAGGAAGATGCGTCGTCATGGTTTCACGTCCTCCAATACTTACATGCGAGCCTCATCTCGCCTTAGACAAGCTCGATTTTCTGGCTCTTCGCCCACTTCCTCAACCATGCTGGTGGCATCGGAGGCTTCACCGGGATTTTGAATCCGGTTTGCTCAGCACGGACGTTTGCCGCTTGGCGCCAAGCACCAGAGTAGCCGTACTTGCGAATCGCGAATGAACGCTGCTTTCGCTTATCTCCTACCTGCATGTAAGTTGCCCAACTAGCGTTCCATTTGATCAAGCAGATACCTGCAACACCTGATGTCGAAGTGGCAAACGTCTTGCGAGGTCCCCCGGTATTTCCATGATTGCCATGAGCGGCGCAAGACAGACTGCAAAACCGACGACGATGAAATTCGCTTGGCGTCACGCGAAAGCGCTTGCGGCACTTTCGGTATTCGCAAACCTTGAATAGTTGGCTTCTGGGAATCGGCACGCCGAGAATTGCCATTACAACGCTTCCTGTTCGACCGTGAAGCCGGCCGCCACGACGGCCGCGCCAAGCTCGTCCCACCCCGCGGCTTCGGCAAAACGTCTCATGCGCTCAAGCGTGCCTTTCGAAGCGCTCACCCGATGGCTGTCTGGCACATCATCCGGGCTCATGCGCCATGGCTTGAGCACATGCCCGGCCGCCTTCGCATCCATTGCCAGGACGGAAGCGATGCGGAAACCGCCTTCGTCGACATCTCCCCAGTGACACACGGGGACACCGGCAGCCAATCCTTCCAGCAACTGGCGGTACATCGCCCGCCAAACGGGGCTGGGCATCCCTGCTGTATAGATCAGCAGCACCTCTTCATTGCACCGGCGGGCCGCCTCGCTGTGAAAGGTCGTCTGGTTCTCGATCGTCAGCACCAGTACTGGCGTTGACGACAAACGGATGACCGCCGGCGCCGGGAATGCAGAATAAGGCTCGTCCAGCAAGGAAGTCACCCGGCTGCGCTCGACCACCACCCGTCCAGCCATCCGCACCGGCTGCTCTTCACGCGACAGACCAAGCTCCTTCCAGACCTCAGTAGGCTCGCGAATCTCGACGTCGATCGATCCGGCAAGCAGCACATCAAGCGGCGCGGCCAACTTCTCGATCCGCTTGCTGTCCTTGAACAACCGGGCGCTGGCCTCTCGGACGGGAAGCAACGTCTCCGCCGCCAAAGGCGACTCCCGGGCATATTCGATCGTGCGGATGGCGTCCAGCCAGTCCTGCGCGCTATCGGGCCCGAGCGCCCGCACTTTCCGCAGTTCCCCCCAGCGCCGGACCACCTCTCCCAGCACGGGATACTGGGACATCCCGGGAGCGAACATTTCCTCCACCCTGCCGATCTGCTCACTCACGGGCGTTTCGCCAAGAAACCGGGCCAGCGCAACCGTATCCGTGGCGTCGACCCGGCGGATGAACCCCTCCTTGGCGCCCAGTCCGTCCCACGTAAGGGATACCGCGCCGGCAGCCTGGGCAGCGCGCATGGTGGTCTCAAACTCCTCCTTGACCCGCAATGAGCGCTGGTTGCTGTACTCCTGTAGATGCCTGGCTGTCAGCGCCGCGGCGCGAGATCGTCGTCCGACACCAGCTTTCTCTGCATCGAGCAGCAGCTTGGCGAGCAGCTTTTTTGCTTGGATATCCATTAGCCGGCCTGGCCGGCACTGAGCGGCGGCGCGTCCATCGGCAGCGCCCGGCGGGCGGCAACCTCCTCTTCAACGAGATCCGGGTTGAACTCCGGCAGATCGTCGCGGAATAACGCCCGCGTCTCAGCCGTGACGTTGTGGCCCTCGATCAGGATAGCGTTGCTCGCCGGATCGCGCATGATCTCGTAATAGCGGTCCATGAAAGCAGTCAGCGCCCCCAGGTTCTCCCCCGGGCTGGCCATCAGCACCTGCATGCCCAGACTTTCCAGGTAGCGCATGGAGGCGATGATGTTCGCTAGGTCCATCTTGTTGAAGACCTCATCGAGCACGATCAGGCGCATGCCGTCACCACCGCCCTGGTTCATCCGGTACGCCGAGGCCAGGGCCGCACCGGCGATCACGTAGAGGGGAGCCCGGTGCTCGCCGCCGGAGCCCGGCCCAAGCCGCTTACTCAGGGAGCCAACCCTCTTGTTTGACCGGGTGTCCGGATCCTCGCGCAGGATGTCGATGTCGAACTCGAAGAACTCGCGGTAATCGTCAAGCGGGCTGCGCATGCCGGCCGCGCCCGGCGCGGTCTTCTCATCCAGCAGGCGGTGGAACTCCTCCGGCATCTCCCCCGGGCCGCCCAGCAGATCGTCCTGCGCCCCAAGCTCAGCCACGTTTTTGATGAACGTCAGCAGGCCGCTCAGTTCCGCCCGCACCGTCCGGCGGAACTGATAGCGCTCTCCGTTGGTGAATGCCGGGCAGGACAACAGCACCTTGTTCAACCGGCTCATGGTGGCATCCAGCGACTCGATGTTTGTGTGCAGCGCGATCGCTACGTCGTTGCGGAAAGTCTCCTGCGAAGCGCGGTAGGCCGCCTCCATGTCCGCGCGGAACCTGTCCAGCTCCGTGTCGCGCAACCGCTTCAAAACCTCGGCGAGCCAGGCCTGCGCGCGCCGCCAGTCGCCGGCGAGCTCCGGTGAGACCTGCTCGCGATAGGTCGTAATGAAACCGCCCAGGGCGGTCGTGCCGCGTTGAATCGCGCTGTTTTTGCTACTCTCGGCCTCCTTGCCCCGGCGCAGACAGTAGGTGCGCATCTCGCCCAAGCCTTCTCCGCGTTTCTTCAACAGCGCATCCCACTGGCGCTCGGCAAATGCCGGGTCGTAGTTCGGCTTGTCACGTAGGGTCTTCTCCTGGGCAACGAGCAACGCCCAGGCCTGCGCCGCCTTTTGCTCTTCGACGGACAGTGTTCCCAACGCGCTCTTGGCAGCCCCCACCGCTTGCTGAAGACCAGGCAACTGCTCGGCCAGCTCGCGCGCCTCGGCCTCTTTTGCGGCCTCATCTTTCCCGAGGCGGACATATTCCTCGTCCGCGGCCGACGCCAGCTTGAGCGTCAGGCTCTCGGCAGCCGCTGCCGACGACCGCATCTCGCCCCAGGCCTCATCCACGAACGCCAGCACCCTCGCCTCGTCGGCGAGCATGATCAGCGCATCATTGAGCTTCTTCGCCTTTTCGCTCTCGTCGTTGAGCCTGGACATCTCCCGCTGCAGGCGAGCGACTTCGGCGCGCAGCGCGTCGCGCTGTTCGCCGCTGCCGGCACCGATCTTCAGGGAACCCACGGCTGTCGGCCGCAGCCGGTCGATCTCGCCGGCGCCAACCAACATGCCATCCTTCGTGAGCGTGCGCGCGCCAGCCAAGGCCTCGCGGTCGGTCCCGGCCCGCATGATGTCGCCGAACTGGCGACGCAGATAGGCCACGGCAGACCGGTTCTCGCCCGTGATCAGCTCAGCAACCGACCCGGGCTTGGTGGAGAAGGAAGTCTCGATCCGTTCCTCCACCACGAGTTTTGCGCCATAGATCGCGCGCTGGCCAGCGAGTCCGCGATAGGCGGCAAATGCCGCGCCCTCTTCCTTGGCCGTCACCATCAGCGCCTCGACCCGGCGACCGAGGTAGGACTCGATCACCGGTTGCCACTCCGGCTCCGCAACCTTCACCAGATCGCAGACCGGCTGCGGTTGGACACCCTTGTCGCGCAACTCCGCAAGCAGCCGCTGGATGTCATCCGACAGGGGTGCCTTGCCCTCCAGGGTGCGCGCCAGCGCATCCTTCGCCGTCTTGAGCTTGGCGTCATTCACGCTCAAATCGTTCTCAATTCCGCGCCTCGCCTTGAACATAAGATCCGCGGCGCGGGCAATCACCTTCACGGCTTGTCTTGCTCCGTCGTGCAGCGCCTCCTGCCCGGCCTCCGGCAGGCGCGCGGCGAGCTGCCCGAGAGAATCCGCCTGGGCGGAGACATCAGGCTTGATCTCGACGAGATGCGGGGATTGGGCCGCCTCGCCCAACGTGCGGCGGATGAGCCCGAATTGGGCACAAAGCTCCCTTTCCTTTCTGGCTGCCGTTTCGCGATGTCGGGTAATATCGCTCTGCAGCACCCCATGCTCGCGATGCGCAGAATGCGCCTCACGCAGCGCCCGCAAGCGTCTGGCTTCTTCCTGTGCGGCAAGCGCCTTGGCCTCGGCCGCCGCGCACTGCTCGGTCTTTTGCTGTAGCGCTTCCTCGGCATCCTGGCGCCTCTCCACGGCCTTGTTCGAGATATCCCCGGCCTCTTCTGCGGCGGCGGCGGCGGCCAACGCCTCCCAGCTCGCCTGTTGCCGGTCTTCTTCCTCGGCCCGGGCAAAATCTGCCTCGATCACCGCGCCATCTGCGATCTTCTTCTCCACCTGGGCAACCATTTCGGCCAGGCGGCGGAACGATTCGGTTACCTCCTTGAACTTGCGGATGTTGGTAGGATGCGCTTCCAGCACATCCTCGCGCACGATGCGATCGACAGACTTGTCGAAGCGCATGCGCAGCCCGAAGCGGAAGGCCCGCACGAAGCTGTCGTAGGCGGGGACGCCGCCCGAACCGCGCAGTGCCAGCAGCAGCTGCCTGATGTAACTCTCCGCGCTGTCGAAGACCGGATCGTCCCCGGTGGTCCTCGAGCGCTCCACCAACTGGTGCCGGAAAGTCGCCCACTCTTGCGGCCGCTCCTTGCCGTCAATGACCTCGAGGTGGTCGCCCAAGGTAAGTTCCATGCCTCGCAGGATGTAGCGGCCCAGCACATCATGCTTCTCACGGTCGGCGGAAGCGAACAGGCATACCCCAGTCGACACCGGCTCTTTCGTTTCCGTGTCACGCCAGACAAGCGTGATGTAGGTCGTGGCAGTGTCCCGATAGCGATGCTCGATCGTCTCGCCGTACTGGCCGAGGCAATAGGCGCGCAACGACCGGGTTGTTGCCGTTTCTTCGTCGGCCTGCGCATTCAACGCGACCAGGCGCTCATTGGCGCCGAACATGGCGATCTGCACCGCGTCGAGGAGCGAGCTCTTGCCGCTCCCGTTGGCCCCGAATATCCCCGTGATCTCGCCCACGCGGATCTCTTCTTTCTCGTACAGGAAAAACTGCACGAGCCGGATGCTCTCGAGAACTTTCACTGGGCCGCCTCCTGCTCCTCGGCGCCGGCGGCCGCGCACCCGGTTTCAGGTACGGGAGCGCTCCCCGGTGCCCACTGCGTCAGGCGGACCAAGGCCGTCTCGCCCAACACGTCCGCGATCGCCGGTCGAATCACGACCGTATAGGGCTGGCCGGCACCCTCGTCGTCCTCCGGCTCGGCCTCTTCGCCCTTCCGCGCAATCCCCCACCGCTGCATGGCGCGCATCAGGCCGTCGAACTCCCCCTTGCCGGGCAACTCTCGCCCGGTAGTGATCCGGTACTTCTCGGCAAGCTCAACTAAATCGCAGACGATCTCGCCGTGCTCGTTCATCTGCCCAAGTCGCGCTCCTTCGTCGTAAATGCCACGCAACACCAAGGCCAGAAGCGTCTGGGCGACGCTGGCCGGCCCTGTCTTTGCATGCCGCGGCAAGGCGCAGGCATATCGCAGCTGCCGGTTGACCAGCACATCGATGCCCAGAGGCGCCAGCGCATGCCGGAAATCGCGCTCGAACCGATCCAGCAGCCAGTACGCGGTACGGCTGTGCCGGTCGGCATGGTAGAGCACCTGCTCTGCGACCAGTCGGTAGGCGGCGGCTTCGAATTCATCGGCCGCATGTGCGCCATCGGTGGCGCTGGCCGGTCCTTCCCAATATTGGCTCATGTGTCCCCCTTGACCGCTGCCCGCCGCTTGCGGGCCTCAACCACGAATGGCTTCCCTGTGATGAATGGGTGGTCTTCCTCGGCGCCGCCGGACAACACCACCTCGGCCCCGCGCACCAGTGCACGTGCCGTCATCTGGAGATGCCGGCAACCGGAGCCCATCGCCGCAGCTGCGGCACCCAGCGCCTGGTAGGCCCGGACATCCGCCACGTCTTCTAATGTCATTGCGCGACTTTGGATCTCGCTTCCGCCAGCGAGCTGGTGTCGGATGAAAGCGGCCAGCTTGGGCGCGGTGATGGCGCGCGCATCCCTGGCTCGGAGCATGATGCGTGATCGAGCGATTTCCGCTTCCGTGGGCACCCGGCGCACGATCGCCTCCGGCACCGGGCGCTCAACCGTTTTGCGCGGCTCGGCCAGTCGTTCCCCGCCGATCAGCTCCAGCGGCGCGAAAGGATCGTTCATGCCCGTCCGGCCGCCAGAGATCAGGCGCGCGACGGCTTGCTGCACCAGATTGTCCACAGGGCGTAGCGAGCGCAGCCGGTAATCGAGGAACACCAGGGCGCGCTTGTTGGCTCGCCGGATCTCCTCATCGAGCCGGTCAAGGTACTCATCGATCTTCTTCAGCTCGAAGAGCCGGTCGATGTCGCGCTGAAACAGCCGTTCGGCCCTCGCGCCGTCACCCGCGCAATGCTTCGATTCGTACCAGGCGATCAGCCGATCCCGTTGGGCGCTCGAGCTGTAGATCTCCTCGACGCTCTCGATAATCTGCGCGCGACGAGCCAGCGGGTGGTTTTTAGTCCGCAGCTCGCGGTAGTCGCCGATGAACACCCCCTCGATGTAGTCGCTGAAGAAGCGCTGCACGTACTCTGAAGTGGGAATGTCGGCGCCAAGCGACTCCATGATGTCGCGGACATTGGTGCCGGTGTTGCGGATACGCTCCATGAGCTCACGCGCCTGCTTGGCGGCCACGGAAAGCGAATCCCCCGAGCCTTCGCCGCTTGCGACCATCTTGATGTTGGCGGCCACCGAGCGGATCTCCGCGGAGACGAACACTGGGCCCGTCTCGGCGAAGGAAACGAGCATGGACAGGAACTGGCTCACCGTTGGGCGCATCGACACACGCCTGCCCAGCCCGTGCTTCTCCACGCGATACCAGCCCGCCTCGACCAGGCGGTTGAACACGCCGGCGGCGCGGATGCCCACCGGCGTTTCCGGCGCCTCACCCTCCTCGCTCTCCCAAGTGTCCTGGCAAAGCAACTCCTCCTCGATGTCGGCGATGATCTCCCGCGTCGTGTAGCCATGGCTGGGCGGCAAGGGCGCATCCGGTCCGAAGCGGCGGGCGTGCAGCTGGCACAGGATGTCCCAATAGCGGCGCCGGTTGTCCGAAGCCAGCGGCGCGAAAAGCCGGTCCGGCAGCCGCTCGAAAAGAAGCAGCGCGGCCGCGACCCCGGCCCGGCCGGGCACAGCTCTTATCCCGGGAAGAGCCACCGGCTCACCTCCTCGGCATTGGCCACCGCCAACTGGTAGTCGGGCGGACGCTGTTTTTTCGGGTTGAGGGCGGCCCGCATATCCTGGATGAAATATCCAACCAGGGCGCCCCGGCAGGTTTCCACTCTGGCGGAGGTGTTGTGGAAGTATTCGAAGCGGATGAGGTCTTCCTGCTCCGGCGTCAGATCCGGGTGCGCTACAAGCCGCACGGGAACTTGCGCCTGCCACGCTGCATCATCCTGCTCGCCGCGCCTGGCGGGTTCATTGAGGGATTCAACGCTGGCAATCCTCCCCAGCGCATAGTCGCGGAAGTCCTCATTGGTCTCGCAGAAGGCGCGCACGTGCCAGCGGCGGCCGGCGCGCACCAGGCTGTGCGGCGATATCTCCCGATCGTGAGGCGTAGGCGTGCGCATCGAACGGTAAGTGATCTTCACCATGCGCCGCGTCCGGATAGCCTCGTAGAGCACTGCAAACACCTGTGGCTGCGGCACGGAGAGGTCCGGGAAGGCCGCCCACACCCCATGGCCGGTCTCGATGCCTGGCGCGGCATGCGGCAGCCCCACTAGGGCCAGGTACTGGGCGAGGGAAACCGCGGTTTCCTGCCGGTCGGCATCCTTGCCCCGCTTGGTACGGTAGGCCTCCGGCGTCGCCAGGTAACTGCGGGCCCTGCTGTCCCATTCCAGCAGACGAGGATGCTGGTCACGGAACTCCCGGATCCATTCGCTGGCGCGCACCGACCCCAGGCCGAAGAGCTGCTGCAGCCGGCTGCGGTTAAGGCGCCCCTCCCACCTGAGAAGGTGGCCGAGGAGGCTCAGGCGATGGTTTTTTGTGTCGAGCTGCGGGAGCATGGCAGATGAAAGCGTACTGTACAGTAAAGTGAATCATACGAGCAGGCGTACGGAAGTCAAGAACCTCCAGGCACTACCGATCATTCGGATGCACGCGCGGGCATTCGGGGAACGGTGCCGATTGCTGATTGCGCACAAGCACACCGCAATTCTTTAAAGCTTGCTAACTGTATGTAATAAGGAATATTATCCTGAAATAAGCTATTTACTTAAATTCAGGATAACCATGCAGTATTTGCCTTTCACCGATGAGCAACGCCGGATCCTGCTCAATTTGGCGCAATTCTATGAGGCGCTCCGTGACGCCGAGCGCGGCATGCGTGCTATCAGCCGCCACCCCTTGCACTGGAAGTCGGTCAAGGGTCGTGATTATCTGTACGCAATCCTCGACAGCCGTGGAAACGCTACCAGCCTCGGGCCGCGCTCACAAAGCACAGAGACCATGCACACGAACTGGCATGCGGCACGGGATCGCCGTAACGGCGCCATGAACGCATTAACCGAGGCCGGACGGCTCTATCGGGCGCTGCGCCTCGGCACAATTTCAGCAGAGGCGGCAGCTATCCTTCGTGAAGCCGATATCAGGAGCTTGCTCGGGAAGGCTGTAATAGCGGTTGGCACCAATGCCATGCCGGCCTACGAAATCGAAGCGCAAAGCCGGATTGCTGTAGGCCTTGATGAAACGACGGACTTTGACATGGCCTGGATCGGCGGGCTCGATCTGGCGCTCACAGGAACGCCTCAGACGGGCGGAAACAGCCCGGTATGGGATCTGCTCAAGGCGGTCGATTCAACCTACACGGTCAACAGCGAGCGGCCCTTTCAGGCCAGAAATGCCAACGCCTATGAGGTTGAATTGCTCGTTGCGCCGAGCCGGGCTTCAACCCTTGTGATTGGCGACAAACCGGTGCCGGTTCCGATGCCTGAGCAGGAGTGGCTTCTACAGGGGCGCTTTGTCGATCATGTTGTCGCGGCCCGCGATGGAAGCGCAGCGCGAGTGGTTGCCCCTGACCCGCGATGGTTCGCGTTGCACAAGCTTTGGATGAGTGATCAGGAAAAACGAAACCCGCTCAAGCGGCCAAAGGACCGAAAGCAGGGGGAGCGGCTGCTGGATGCCATCGCTGATTTGATGCCACACTATCCGCTCGACGATGCTTTTGCCGGTGATCTCCCGCAGGAATTATCGCCCTACCTTACCGCGTGGCGCGCGGCACGAGGAGCATGATGTGAAGCCGTCGTCCCGTATTCAGTTCGCTTCAGGGCTGGGCCAGCGTCTCCGTGATGAGCGCAAAAGACTGGG
>JADLGU010000218.1 GCA_020849155.1 Rhodocyclaceae bacterium
AGGTCGCTGCCGCCGTAGAAGGCCGAATCGCTGTTCAACAGCTCGCGCCAGCCGCCCGCCCGCGGCACGCCGAGCCGATAGCCCTGGCGCGGCACCGGCGTGAAGTTCAGCGCCACCAGGATGCAGGCGCCATCGCGCGCGTACCGCAGGTAGCTCAGCACCGACTGATCGGCATCATGGCAATCGCTCCAGGCAAAGCCTCCCGACTCGAAGTCCAGCTCGTGCAGGGGCGGCAGCTCCCGATACAGCCGGTTGAGGTCGCGCACCAGGCGTTGCAGGCCGAAGTGCGGCCCATGCGCCAGCAGGCCCCAATCCAGCTCCCGGCCAGCATGCCATTCGCCGCGCTGGCCCAGCTCGCTGCCCATGAAGTTGAGCTTCTTGCCGGGCGAGGTCATCTGATAGGCCAGCAGCAGCCGCAGGTTGGCGAACTTCTGCCAGTCGTCGCCCGGCATCTTGCCGACGAGCGAGCCCTTGCCATGCACCACTTCGTCGTGCGACAGCGGCAGGACGAAGTTCTCGCTGTAGGCGTAGAGCTGGCCGAAGGTCAGCTGGCTGTGGTGGAAGCGGCGGTGCACCGGGTCGTGGCGCAGGTAGGCCAGGGTGTCGTTCATCCAGCCCATGTTCCACTTCATCGAGAAGCCGAGGCCCCCCAGGTGCACCGGCCGCGACACCATCGGCCAGGCGGTGGACTCCTCGGCGATGGTCAGGGCGCCGGGAAAATCGCCGTGCACCATGACGTTCAGCTCGCGCAGGAAGTCGATGGCCTCCAGATTCTCGCGCCCGCCGTAGCGGTTGGGCTGCCACTCGCCGGCCTGGCGCGAGTAGTCGAGATAGAGCATCGAGGCGACGGCATCGACGCGCAGGCCGTCGAAATGAAACTCGGCCAGCCAGTAGTGGGCGCTGGAGAGGAGGAAGCTCTTCACCTCCTTGCGGCCGTAGTTGAAGACGTGGGTGCCCCAGTCGGGGTGGCGCTTCAGGCGCGGATCCTCGTGCTCGTAGAGCGCGCTGCCGTCGAAGTGCGCCAGGGCGAAATCGTCCTCGGGGAAGTGCCCCGGCGCCCAGTCGAGCAGCACGCCGATGCCGGCGCGATGGCAGGCATCGATCAAAAAGCGCAGGTCGTCGGGGCCGCCGAAGCGCCGCGTGGCGGCGAAATAGCCGGTGGTCTGGTAGCCCCAGGACTCGTCGAGCGGATGTTCCGAGACCGGCAGCAGCTCGATGTGGGTGTAGCCCATCTCGAGCACGTAGGGCAGCAGGTGCTCGGCCAGCTCGCGATAGGAATAGAAACGGCCGTCGGGATGGCGCCGCCAGGAGCCGGCGTGCAGCTCGTAGATCGACAGCGGCGCGTGCAGCCAGTCCCATTCGGCGCGGCGCGCCAGCCAGCCGGCATCGCCCCAGGCGTGGGCCGCCGGCGCCGGCAGGCAGGCGGCCGTGGCCGGGCGCAGCTCGAAGCGCTGGCCGTAGGGGTCGGTCTTCGCCAGCACCGCGCCGCTGTGGCGGTTGCGGATCTCGTATTTGTAGAGGGTGTCGGCGGCCAGGCCGGGGATGAACAGCTCCCACACTCCGGAGGCGCCCAGCGAGGCCATCGGATGCAGACGGCCGTCCCAGCCGTTGAAGTCGCCCACCACCGACACCCGCTCGGCATTCGGCGCCCAGACGCGGAAGCAGCCGCCCGCCACGCCGCGGCGCGTCTCCTGCCGGGCGCCGAGCAGGCGATAGGCTTGATAATTCCGCCCTTCGCTGAAAAGATAGAGGTCGTGCCCGCTGGCCGTCGGCGCAAAAGCGTAGGGGTCGTGCAGCCGCCGGCTGCCGTCCCCGCCCTCGATGCGCAGGCAATAGGGCTCGGCCGGCAGCGCCGCGCCGCGCCACTCGAAGATGCCGGCCGGGTCGACGCGGACCATGCCCTCGTCCGCTCCGGGCAGTTCCAGATGGACCGCGGCGGCGTCGGGACGGAACACCCGGATGCGCGCACCGCCGGCCTCCAGCGCCGGGCCGAGGCAGGCGAAGGGATCGTGTTCCCGCCCCGCCAGAAGGCGGCTCCAGGGTTTCGCCGCAGGGCGATCGGCAGGCTGGCGTTGGATTTTCATCACGGCGATTGAAGAGGGGTTCCCATGCAAGACGACGAGGAAGCGCTCAAGCAGGTCTATACCACCACCCGCGGCGGCCAGGGCCCGCGCTTCGTCAGCCAGCTGACGCGCGAGGCCTTCGCCCTGGTGCTGGCCGGCGGCCGCGGCAGCCGGCTGAAACAGCTCACCGACTGGCGCTCCAAGCCGGCGGTTCCCTTCGCCGGCAAGTTCCGCATCATCGATTTTACGCTATCCAACTGCATCAACTCCGGCATCCGCCGCATCGGCGTCGCCACCCAGTACAAGTCGCAGAGCCTGATCCACCACCTGCAGCGCGGCTGGGGCTTCCTCGATGGCCGCCTCAACGAGTTCATCGACCTGCTGCCGGCCCAGCAGCAGCTGGGCGAGGAGTGGTACAAGGGCACCGCCGACGCGGTGTTCCAGAACCTCGACATGCTGCGGCGCAATCATCCGAAGTATGTCGTCGTGCTCGCCGGCGATCATGTCTACAAGATGGACTACGGCCGCATGCTGGCCTTCCATGTCGCCGAGCAGGCCGACCTGACCGTGGCCTGCATGGAGGTGCCGCGCGAGGAAGCCAGCGCCTTCGGCATCATCAGCGTGAACGATGACTGGCGCGTCACCCGCTTTACCGAAAAGCCGAAGGATCCGGAAGCCATGCCCGGCAAGCCGGAGCGGGCCCTGGTCAGCATGGGGGTGTATGTCTTCAACGCCAGCTTCCTCTTCGAGCAGGTGATCCGCGACAGCGACGACCCCGCTTCCTCGCACGACTTCGGCAAGGACGTGATCCCGCACATCGTGCAGCGCTACCGCGTCTTCGCCCACGACTTCGCCGAGAGTTGCGTCGGCGGCCAGGAGGGCCAGCCCTACTGGAAGGATGTCGGCACCCTGGACGCCTACTGGGAGGCCAACATGGACATCGTCCACGTCATCCCCGAGCTGAACCTGTATGACAACAACTGGCCGATCTGGACCTACCAGGAGCAGCTGCCGCCGGCCAAGTTCATCTTCGACGACGAGGACCGCCGCGGCAAGGCCATCGACTCAATCGTCTCCGGCGGCTGCATCGTCAGCGGCGCCGCGGTGCGCCGCTCGCTGCTCTTCTCCGACGTGCGCATCGACGAGCGCAGCGTGGTCGAGGACTCGGTGATCCTGCCCAAGGTGCGCATCGGCAGGAACGCGGTCGTCAAGCGCGCCATCCTCGACAAGCGCTGCCGCATCCCGGACGGCATGAAGATCGGCGTCGACCAAGCGGAGGATGCGCGCCGCTTCCACGTCACCGAGCGCGGCATCACCCTGGTCACGCCGGAAATGCTAGGCCAGCAGGTGCATGGGGTCAGGTAGCCGCGGAGCGCCGGAATGAGCGAGCCGCGCAAGCTGGAGCTGGTCTTCCTCTGGCACATGCACCAGCCG
>JADLGU010000219.1 GCA_020849155.1 Rhodocyclaceae bacterium
GGGAAAACACCGCGGTGGTGGCGGTGCTGGAGACGAGCCCGCCCAGCAGCCCCATCATTGGCGCGCCGTGCTGCGGACCGGCCAGACGCAGCGCGGCATAGCCGGCCAGCGAGACGCCGGAGACCAGCACCACCATCAGCCAGGCCTGGTATGGGTTGAAAGCCAGGTAGGGGCCATAGTTGCGATCGGGCAGGATTGGCAGGATGACGAATGACAGCACGGCGAACTGCAGGATGGAGATCAGGTCCTTGGGTGTCAGGCGGTGCGATATGCCGTGCAACTCGGTCTTGAAGTAGAGCAGGACGGTGACGGCAATGGCCAGCATCACGGCCAGTGCGCCGTGGCCGAACCAGATCGCGGCGCCCAGGCAGTAGCAAACCAGGATGGCGACCACGGAAGTGGTTCCGGGATCGCCGGCGTCGTCGGGTTGGTTGAGGTAGGCGGCAATGATCATGGCACCTACCGCCAGCAATCCGGCGGCGATGATCCAGCCGGCGTCGGCCTGCTCGGCCAGCAGAGCGGACAAAGTGCCGAGCAGCGCCACCAGGGCGAAGGTGCGCAGACCGGCCTTTGCCGAGCGCCGCCGCTCGCGTTCGAGCCCCATGAGCAGGCCGATGGCCAGGCTGGTGATGAAGGCCTGCAGCTGGGGCGGCGCGGAAAGCTGTTCGAGGAAATCCATATGCGCCGAATTCTAATTACAATCCCGGCATGTCGCGACACTTTGCACTGGTGCCCGCTGCCGGGACGGGCACTCGCATGGGCGAGGGCTTGCCCAAGCAGTATCTGCCCCTGGCCGGCCGTCCGATGCTGTACCACGCGCTGGCCGCGTTGTGCGCCTCGCCGCGCATCCAGCGCGTCTTCGTGGTGCTGGCAGAGCAGGATCGGGAGTGGGATAGCCACGACTGGAGCGGGCTCGGCGCCAAGCTAAAGGTCCTGCGCTGCGGCGGTCCGGCCCGCGCTGACAGCGTGTTCAACGGTCTGCTGGCGGCCGCCGAGGAATTGGAGGCGGACGATTGGATGCTGGTGCATGACGCGGCAAGGCCCTGCCTGTCGGCTGGGCTGGTCGAGACGCTGATCGAGCTGGTGGCCGAGGATCCGGTGGGAGGCCTGCTTGCCGTGCCGGTGGCCGACACGCTGAAGCGGGCCGGTGCCGACCGGCGGGTCGCCGAGACGGTACCGCGCGAGCACCTGTGGCAAGCGCAGACGCCGCAGATGTTCCGCTACGAACTACTGCGCGAGGCGCTGTCGCGCAGCCGGGCCGTCACCGACGAGGCCGCAGCAGTCGAAGCCCTCGGGCGCCGGCCCCTGCTGGTCGCCGGGGAGGCAAGCAATCTGAAGGTGACTCATCCCGCCGATCTGGCGCTGGCTGAGAGGATATTGCTGGAAAGGAAGGCGTGATGCGCATTGGCCAAGGTTTCGACGTGCATGCCCTGGTGCCGGGCCGCAAGCTCGTCGTCGGCGGCGTGGAGATCCCCTTCGAGCGCGGGCTGCTCGGCCACTCCGATGCCGATGTGCTGCTGCATGCGATCACCGATGCCTTGCTCGGCGCAGCCGGGCTGGGCGATATCGGCCGGCATTTCCCGGACAGCGATGCGCGCTTCAAGGATGCCGACAGCCGGCAACTGCTGCGCGAGGCGGCGCGGCTGATTGAATGGGCCGGCTATCGGGTGGTCAATGTGGACGCCACGGTGATCGCCCGGGCTCCCCGCATGGCGCCGCATGTGGCGGCCATGGCGGCCAACATTGCCGCCGACCTCGGCATCGAGCCGGGTTGGGTGAACATCAAGGCCAAGACCACCGAGAGCCTGGGCTTCACCGGCCGGGGCGAGGGCGTCGCCGCCCAGGCGGTCGCCCTCATCGAGCGTGCCGGGTAGTCACCGCGTCTTCTTCGCGCTCTGGCCCGACGCAGGCGTCGCCCGGCAATTCGAGGAAACGGGAGGCCAGGCGCAGCAGACACTCGGTGGCCGGCGCATGCGCCTTGAAACCCTGCATCTGACGCTGGCCTTCGTCGGCGGGGTGGCGCCGGAGCGTTTGAAGGCGTTGGCGGACATCGCGGCTGCGATCCGCCTGCCCCGTTTCATGCTGCGCTTCAATCGCCTCGAATGCGTCCGCCGCAAGGGGATCGCCTGGGCTGCTGCCGAAGCTCCGCAGGAGTTGCGCAACCTCGTCTCGGCATTGCAGGCCGGCCTGAAAGCAACCGATTTCCGCACGGAGGAGCGGCCCTTCGCCGCCCATGTCACCCTGTTGCGCAACGCCAAGTGCGAGGCCGGCGCTTGCGGCGCCGGGTTGAACGTCGAGTGGCCGGTGCGGGATTTCGTGCTGGCCGAGTCGGAGCTGGATCCTTCAGGCGCCGCCTATCGGATCGTGGCGCGCTGGCCGCTGACGGATCCTCAGACCTGAAGCCGTTCCAGCAGCTCGGTTTCCAGGCGCAGCAACGAGGCGGTCTTGGCCAGTTCGGCGCCGCTGACGAGGAAGGTGTCTTCGACGCGTTCGCCGAGGGTGGCGATCTTGGCGGTGTGCACGTTGATGTTGTGGGCGTCGAGCGTGCTGGCCACGGTGAACAGCAGCCCCGGGCGATCCACCGCCACGATCGAAAGCAGGCATTGGCCGCTTTTCTCTGTCGGGCGGATCTGCACTTCCGGAGTGATCGGGAAGTGACGCACCTTGCGCGACATCCGCCCGCTGGCCGCCCCTTCGGGAGGAGCCCCTGACGCCAACCGGGCGGCCAGGTCGTGCTCGATCAGGCTGATCATGTCGCGGGTGGCCAGGGTGCCGTCCGGATCGAGAAGCATGAAGCTGTCCAGGGCGTAGCCGTGCCGGGTGGTGTGGATCTTGGCTTCGGCGATGCTGTAGCCGAGCCGGCTAAAGAAGCCGCAAAGGCGGGCGAAGAGGTGCGGCTGGTCGGGAGTGTAGACCATCACCTGCAAGCCCTCATCGCCGATATGGGGCAGGCGGGCCTTCACCACCGGCTGGCTCGGCGTCGGACGGTGGTAGAGGGCGCGGGTATGCCAGGCGATCTCCTCCGCGTCGTGGCGCAGGAAATAGACCGTGTCGAGTTCCTTCCAGAAGGTCTCCTCGGTGCCCAGGCGCA
>JADLGU010000220.1 GCA_020849155.1 Rhodocyclaceae bacterium
ACCGTCTTCGGATTCACCCAGGTCGTCTTCAGTCGCTCCTGCTCGCGCGCGATGGCGTCGCGCTTGCGGCTGAAGGCGTCCCAGCGCGCGTCATCGACGATGCCGAGGCGGCGTCCGGCCTCGGTCAGGCGCAGGTCGGCATTGTCCTCGCGCAGGCTGAGGCGGTATTCGGCGCGGCTGGTAAACATGCGATAGGGCTCGGAGACGCCGCGCGTGATGAGGTCGTCGGCCAGCACCCCGAGATAGGCCTCGTCGCGCCGCGGACACCACGGCGCTTCGCCCCTGGTGAAAAGTGCGGCGTTGAGGCCGGCGAGCAGCCCCTGTGCGGCAGCTTCCTCGTAGCCGGTGGTGCCGTTGATCTGGCCGGCGAAGAACAGGTTCTTGATGGCCCTGGTTTCCAGCGAGGAATGCAGGCCGCGCGGATCGAAGTAGTCGTACTCGATGGCGTAGCCGGGGCGCAGGATGTGGGCCTGCTCCAGGCCGGGGATGGAGTGCACCAGTTCGAGCTGAACGTCGAAGGGCAGGCTGGTGGAGATGCCGTTCGGGTAGATCTCGTGCGTGGTCAGGCCTTCCGGCTCGAGGAAGATCTGGTGGCTCGTCTTGTCGGCGAAGCGGTGGATCTTGTCCTCAATGGAGGGGCAGTAGCGCGGGCCCACTCCCTCGATGACACCTGTAAACATGGGCGACCGATCCAGCCCACCACGGATGATGTCGTGCGTGCGTTGATTGGTATGGGTGATCCAGCACGGCAGCTGGCGCGGATGCTGCGCAGCATCGCCGAGGAAGGAGAACACCGGCGCCGGATCGTCGCCCGGCTGCACGGTCATCACGGAGAAATCGATGCTGCGGCCGTCGAGGCGCGGCGGCGTGCCGGTCTTCAGGCGACCGGCCGGCAGCTTCAGCTCGCGCAGGCGCGCGGCCAGGCTGACGGCGGGGGGATCGCCCATGCGGCCGGCCTGGTAGTGGTCGAGGCCGACATGGATCAGGCCGGCGAGGAAGGTGCCGGCGGTCAGCACCACCGACTCGGCCTCGAAGCGCAGGCCGAGCTGGGTGACGACGCCGGTGACGCGGTCGCCGGAGACGGTGAGGTCGTCGACCGCCGCCTGGAACAGCGTCAGGTTGGGCTGGTTCTCCAGCCGGCGACGGATCGCCGCCTTGTACAGCACGCGGTCGGCCTGGGCGCGCGTGGCGCGCACCGCTGGGCCCTTGCTGGAATTGAGGATGCGGAACTGGATGCCGGCCTCGTCGGTAGCCGCCGCCATGGCGCCGCCGAGGGCGTCGACCTCCTTGACCAAGTGGCCCTTGCCGATGCCGCCGATGGAGGGGTTGCAGGACATCGCCCCCAGCGTCTCGAGGTTGTGCGTCAAGAGCAGCGTGCGGCAGCCCGCGCGCGCGGAGGCCAAGGCCGCCTCGGTGCCGGCATGGCCGCCGCCAATGATGATTACGTCATAACGCGTGGGGAACAGCATGGCTCGGTGATGGCCTCAGGGAGGCGCCATCATACGCGAGGCACAGTCAAAAAAATAGCGCAACGTTTCACGTGAAACAGTGCGCCATTTAACCTTTAACTTACAGAAACTTACGCATATTGACAGATGACCTTGTATTCGCACGGATCGCCAGCCTGCAACCAGTTCCAGCCTTCCGGAGGTGGGCCTTTTCGTACACCATGAGCAGGCCCGGCTTGGCGATGAGAGTGCGTTCAATCTTCAATCGGATTACCGCAACCCTCATCAGGCTACAGATAAGACAAACCAGTCAGATGGCAATGGTGTCCCAAGCAAACTTCAAAATGAATCCCGTCGCCACCGCCAGAAAAGCGCGCCGCACGAAACCGGCCCCATGAAGGATAGCCAGATGCGAGCCAACCTGTGCGCCAGCGATGTTGAACAGCGCCATGGCCAGGCCGATTGCCACCAGCACATGCCCATGTGCCCCGAAAAACAGCAGCGCCGACAAATTGGTGGCGGCGTTCACGATCTTGGCCGACACAGAGGCCCGAAGGAAATCCAGTCCAAACAGTCGGACGAACATGAAAACCAGGAAACTGCCCGTTCCGGGCCCGAAAAAGCCGTCGTAGAAGCCGATGACGCCACCGAAGAACAGGGCCAACAGCATGTCGCGTCGTCCGTGGTGCCGGCGCTGATCCACTGCGCCCAGATCCTTGCGCAAATAGGTGTAGACCGTGACACTGACCAACAGCGCAAGCACCAAAGGACGCAGCCACTCCTTGGGTAACAGGGCCACGGTCATGGCGCCGAAATAGGACAAGACGAATGCAGCAACGGCCGCCGGCAGCGCCGCCCGCCAGGGCACATCGATGCGGCGGGCGTAACGCAGGGCAGCGCTGCCGGTGCCGAAGATACTGGCCAGTTTGTTGGTGCCGAAAAGAGTGGCCGGCTGCGATTGGGGCAGGGCATTGAACAAGGCCGGGATTTGGATCAGGCCGCCGCCACCGACCACGGCATCGATCAGGCCGGCCGCGAATGCCGCAATGCACAACAGGGCCAGGTCATTTGGTTCCACGTGGAACACCCCAGACGGCTATTTGCCGATGCAAAAACGGGAAAAGATCTCTCCAAGGAGGTCGTCGGGCGTGAATTCACCGGTGACGCTCCAGAGACTTTCCTGGGCCAGCCGCAATTCCTCCGCGAACAGTTCGAGTTGTCCCTGCCTGGCCTCTGCCTGCCGCAAGCGGTCTCTGGTGTCCTGCAGGGCCTGAAGATGGCGCTCCCGCGCCAGAAAAACACCTTCCGCACCCGGATGCCAGCCTGCCACGCGAAGGAGTTCTTCCTCGAGTTGGGCCATTCCATCGCCGTTCTTGGCCGAAATCCAGAGCGCCACCTGACCTTCTGTAGATTCGCGGCCGGGAGCCCGGCCGGCCAGATCCGACTTGTTCAGAAGTACGATCCGCTCGACATCGGCCGGCAGGCGCGTGGCGATCGCCCGATCGGCCCCGGTCATTCCGTCACGGGCATCCAGCATATGCAGGACAACGTCGGCCCGCTCGATTTCCCGCCAGCTGCGGGCGATGCCCAACCGCTCGATCTCGTCTTCGGATTCCCGCAGGCCGGCGGTATCGACGATATGCAGCGGGATGCCCTGCACCTGGATGGTTTCCCGCAAGGCGTCACGGGTTGTGCCAGGAACTGGGGTGACGATCGCTCGCTCTTCCCCGGCGAGCCGGTTGAGCAGGCTGGACTTGCCGACGTTCGGCTGTCCGGCCAGCACCACATGCAGCCCGTTACGCAGGAGGCTGCCCTGGCGGGCGCCGGACAACAGACGGTCGACCGCAGCAATCAGACCATTAAGTTGCCCGGCGACATCTCCCTGCTGCAGGAAGTTGATTTCCTCTTCCGGAAAATCCAGCGTCCCTTCGACCAGCAGGCGCAAGGTAATCAATTGCTCGACCAGCCCGTGCACGGCTCGTGAAAACTCGCCGGACAGGGAGCGGATGGCTGAACGGGCAGCTGCAGCGGTCGAGGCCTCAATCAGGTCGGCCACTGCTTCGGCCTGGGCCAGATCCAGCTTATCGTTGAGGTAGGCGCGGCGGGTGAATTCACCTGCCTCGGCCAGCCGCGCCCCCAGCTCCAGACAGCGTCGGACCAACATCTGCATTACCACAGGGCCGCCATGGCCCTGCAGCTCCAGCACATCTTCGCCCGTATAGGAATGGGGAGCGGGAAAGTAGAGGACGATGCCTTCGTCGATCTCGGCGCCTGCGGCATCGCAAAAGCGCGCAAGGACGGCCCGCCGAGGCGAGGGGATGCTTCCGGTCAGCTGGCTGGCGAACGGGCCGAGTTCCCGCCCGGAGAGCCGAACCACGCCAATGCCGCCGCGACCGGGCGCGGTGGCAACGGCCACAATCGCATCAGCTGGCTTTCTGTTTGCCACCCTCGATCAGGCG
>JADLGU010000221.1 GCA_020849155.1 Rhodocyclaceae bacterium
GATGCCGAGCACGACGTAGTTGAGGTTCATGATCTTGGCGAAGTCCCAGCCCAGCGTCGGTGCCGCCGCCTTGCCCCAGTTGGCGAACATCGGGTCGAGGATCCAGCGCACGCCGACCGCGATGCCGACGATGAAGGCCATGCCCGGCGCCACGCCGACGAAATAGTCGAGGTGGCCCTCCTTTGCCGGCAGCAGGACCAGCACGCCGACGGCGGCGAAAATGCCGCCGAGGATCCAGGCGAGCCGGGTCTGGCCCGCCTTCAAATCATCGAACTTGCTCGGCTTGGCGGGTTTCGCCTCGGGCGCCGGCTTGCCTTCGGCGGCCGCCTTGTCGACGGCGGCCTTGGCGTCGGCGGCGTGCTTGTCGACGGCCTGCTTGTGCTCCTGGTAGGCGCCCGGATGCAGCCAGGCCTGCATGCCGTCGAGGCTGCCGGACTGGTTGAGCCAGCCCCACAGCAGGATGGCGAGGCCGATCACGAGCAGCGCGGGGGACTTGTGCGTGTAGACCATGCGGTTCTCCTCCTCTTGGATTGACGACTTTCTTGTTATTGGGCGGTATTTCTACAACCTGGCGATGCCGGCGGCAACCTGATCGCTTCGATGCCGTCATGGAAAAATTCTATGGATTAATCAAGCCGACCTTTCGCTCGTTCGCACCACGGTGACGGTGCACGCCGCCTCGGCCACCACCCGCGACGAGACGCTGCCCAGATAGCGGCGCAGCGCCGAGTGGCCGCGCGCGCCGAGGACAATGCGGTCCACATGGTGGGCGGCGGCATAGGCGAGCAGGGCGCCGGCCGCGTCCCCGGCTTCCTCGAGGTGCAGGCGCAGCGCCTCCGGGGCCAGGCCGAGCGGCGCCGCCCAGTGGCGCAGCGCGATCAGCGCCGCGGTGTGGCGGCTGTGCTCCAGCGCCGGATCGGATTCCTCGCCGAAGGGCAGCGGCGCCAGCACGCCCATCAGCGTCACCCGCAGGCCCGGCTCGGCGTCGCGGGCGCGGCGCAGCGCGGCGCGCAGCGCCTCGGCCAGCGCCTCGCGCTCGTCGGCCGGATCGACCGCCACCAGCAGGTGCGGCGCATGCGCCAGATGCCGGGCCGGGGTGGCCGGTGTCGGCGAGGTCTGGCCGAAGGCGTGCAGCCAGCGCCGCACCACGGCCAGGGGCCCGGCGCGCTCGAGCCGCGCCGCCCGTTCCGTCAGCGGGATCCGCTCGGGATGGGCCAGGTCGTGGGCCAGCTGCGCCGCGGTGGCGTAGCGCGCCTCGGGGCGGATCTCCAGGCAGCGCAGGATCGCTTCCTGCAACCAGGGCGCCAGCGGCGGCGCGAGCGCCCGCGGCGGCGGCGGATCGGCATACAGGCGGCGGTGCATGGCCAGGCGGGTGGCCGGATTGCCGAAGGGCAGGGCGCCGGTGGCCAGCCGGTAGGCCAGCACGCCGAGGGCGAAGATGTCGCTGCGCGGATCCGAGCGGTTGCCCGCCAGCTGCTCGGGCGAGATGGCGATGCCGCTGCCGGCCGGCAGCCGGAACTCCTCGCCGACCAGGTCCGGCAGCTCGGCGTGGCGGGCGATGCCGAAATCGACCAGCACCGCCGTGCCATCGTCGCGCAGCAGCAGGTTCTCAGGCTTCACGTCGAGGTGGATGACATTCTGCCGGTGCAGGTCGTGCACCGCCGAGGCGGCGGCGCCGACGAGGCGCGCAACCTCGGCGGCCGGCAGCGGCGCGCGCGCGGCAATCGCAGCGAAGGATTCGCCCTCGATGCGCTCCATCAGCAGCCATGGCCCTTCGTCGTCGCTGCCGGCGGCGATCAGCCGCGGCACGTGCGGCCCGGCCAGGCGGCCGAGGATCATCTGCTCCATCTCGAAGCCGACCAGGCAGCCCGGATGGCTGCCGAACTCCAGCCGCGGGCGCTTGAGCAGCCGCGGCACCTCCCCCGCCGGCGCCTCGACGGCGTAGAGCCGCGCCATGCCGCCCTCGTGCAGCAGCGTGCCGCTGGGGGCGCTCACGTCCCGCTCCGCAGCCGCCAGGCCAGCCGCTCCGGCAGGCCGACGGCGAGGATCTTCTGCGCCGCGGCCTCGCAGTCGTAGGGCACCCGATGGTGGGTCAGGGTGCCGGCCGCCTCGTCGTAGAGGGCGTAACAGGCCGCCGGGTTGCCGTCGCGCGGCTGGCCGGCCGCGCCGACGATGACGAACCAGCGGCGGAATTCCGAGAGCGGCACCGCCACGCCCGGCACCGGGCGGAACGGCCGCGGCAGGCCGGCCGGCATCGAGAAATACAGCTGCGGCTCGTGCACGTGGCCGGTGAAGAACAGCCGCGCCGCGCTGGCCTCGAAGCTGCGCGTCACGGTATGCGCGTCGCTGGCGTAGATCCAGCGCTCCGGTTGGTCCATGCCGGCGTGGGCGAAGCAGCGCTCGCCTTCCTCGTGGGTCAGTGGCAGGCCGGCGAGGAATTCCCGCTGGCGCGGGCCGAGCCGTTCGCGGGTCCAGTAGATGGCGTCGCGGGCGGCGAAGTGCATCGCCTCCAGGTGGCCGCCCAGGCAGGCCTCGTCGTGGTTGCCGCGCAGCGCCAGCGCGCCTTCCTCGACCATCCCGGCGATGATGTCCAGGCAGGCCAGCGGGTCGGCGCCGTAGCCCACCAGGTCGCCAAGGAAGGCGAAGCGCTCGACGCCGCGCCGCCGCGCATGCGCCAGGCAGGCCTCGAGGGCCTCGAGGTTGCTGTGGATGTCGGCGAGGAGAGCGGTGCGCATGGATATTTTCGGATGTCCGGTGCATCATAAGGCTCAAGCCGGCCTCCCCGCCAGCCGTTAAGGAGGGATATGCAAAGCGAATCTTCCGAAACGGACATCTGCCTCAGCCTGCGCAACCCCGAGGAGCGCCGGGCCCTCGCCGAGGAGGCCGTCGCCCTGCACTACGACGACGAGCCGGCGCTGGCCCAGCGCTACGGCCCGGCCGGCCGCGCCAAGTGCGTGCAGGACGCCGCCTACCACCTGGCCTACCTCGACGAAGCCGTGGCAAGCGGCGCGCCGGCGCTGTTCCTCGCCTACCTCGACTGGGTGCGCAGCCTCCTGCAGGGCCTGGGCGTGCCGGAAGCCGACCTGCGCGGCCAGCTCGCCGTGCTGCGCAGACTGACTTTTCCCCGCCTCGAGCATGAAGTCGCCCACGCCGCCGACGCCATCCTCGACGCCGCCCTGCGCGCCTTCGAGGCGCCGCCGCGGGTGCCCGAAAGCGTCATCGACCCCGCCGCGCCGCTGGGCGAGCTGGCCGAGCGCGACCTCGCCGCCCTGATCGCAGGCGACCGCAAGCGCGCCGCCGAGCTGGTGCTGGCGGCGGTTGAGGCCGGCACGCCGGTGGCCGACGTCTACCTCGAAGTCATCCAGCGCAGCCAGCGCGAGATCGGCCGGCTCTGGCAGCTCTCGCGCATCAGCGTCGGCCAGGAGCATTTCTGCACCGCCGCCAGCCAGGCCATCATCGCCCGGCTCTACCCGCACATCTTCGCCGCCGAACGCGCCGGCCGGCGCCTGGTGGCGGCCTGCGTCGGCGGCGAGCTGCACGAACTGGGCGCGCGGATGGTGGCCGACTTCTTCGAGATGGCCGGCTGGGATACCTACTACCTCGGCGCCAACGTGCCGGCCGAGAGCGTGCTCGAAGCCATCGAGGCCCAGCGCGCCGACGTGGTCGGCATCTCCGCCACCATGGTGGCGCATGTCGACGCCGTGCGCCGCCTGGTGCAGGGCATCCGCGACGACGCCCGCGGCAAGTCGGCCCGCATCCTGGTCGGCGGCTACCCCTTCAACCTCGCCGGCAGCCTGTGGCAGGCCGTCGGCGCCGACGGCTCGGCGCCGGATGCCCGCGCCGCGGTCGCCGCCGCGGAGCATCTGTTATGAGCGAGGAGAAGCCGGACCCGCGCGAGTTCGAGCGCGTGTACGAGGCCATGACCGGCATCAACAACGAGCTCACCAACCGGGTGCGCACGCTCGAAGGCGACAGCCGGCCCTCGCGGCGCTCCGCCGAGGAGCCGCTGTTCGAGGAATTCACCCGGCTCAACAACGAGCTGGCCGACGCCCAGCGCGAGCTGGCGACGAAGAACGCCGCGCTGGCGGCCTTGAACGAGCAGAAGAACCGCCTGCTCGGCATGGCCGCCCACGACCTGAGAAACCCGCTCGGCGTGATCATGAGCTACGCCAAATTCCTCGACCGCATGGCCGGCGCCAGGCTCGACGAGAA
>JADLGU010000222.1 GCA_020849155.1 Rhodocyclaceae bacterium
GAGGCCGCCACCGCCGCCGAGACGCCGCAGACGCCCACCCCGGAGGAGAGCACCCCGGTCATCGAGTTGCTGGCGCCCATGCGCGGGCCGGCGATCAGCACCAGCCACACCGAGCCGAGCACGAAGACGCCGATCATCACCACCGAGAGGGCGCCCAGTTGCGCCAGCTCCGCCGCCGAGTAGAGCGTGCCGAGCAGCACCACGCCGGTCTTGAGGAACAGCCGCGCCGTCCTCACGCCGTTGGTCGCCCAGGCCGGTATCCTCAGCAGGTTCACGATGATCATGCCGAGCACGATGCCGAGCACGACGTAGTTGAGGTTCATGATGCGGGCGAAGTCCCAGCCCAGGGTCGGCTGCGCCGCCTTGCCCCAGTTGGCGAACATCGGGTCGAGGATCCAGCGCACGCCCACCGCGATGCCGACGATGAAGGCCATGCCCGGCGCCACGCCGATGTAGTAGTCGAGGTGGCCCTCCTTCGCCGGCAGCAGCAGGACCAGCAGGCCGATGGCGGCGAAAATGCCGCCCAGGATGTAGGCCAGCCGCGCCTGGCCGGCCTTCAGCTCGTCGAACTTCGAGGGCTTCATCGGCTTAGCCTCGGGCGCCGGCTTGCCCTCCGCCGCGGCCTTGTCGACGGCGGCCTTGGCCTCGGCGGCGTGCTTGTCGACGGCCTGCTTGTGTTCCTTGTAGGCGCCCGGATGCAGCCAGGCCTGCAGGCCGTCGAGCTGGCCTGCGCTGTTGAGCCAGCCCCACAGCAGGATGGCGATGCCGATGATCAGCAACGCCGGCGATTTGTGCGTATAGACCATGTTCCCCTCCTCTCGTCTTGTTGTCGGTTTTTTCTTCTTGTTGGGCGCTATTTCTACAACCTGGCGATGCCGGCGGCAACCTGATCGCTTCGATGCCACCATGGAAAAATTCTATGGATTAATCAAGCCGTTCTTTCGCCCGTCCGCACCACGGTGACGCTGCACGCCGCCTCGGCCACCACCCGCGACGACACGCTGCCGAGGTAGCGGCGCAGCGCCGAGTGGCCGTGCGCGCCGAGGACGATGCGGTCCACATGGTGGGCGGCGGCATAGGCGAGGAGGGCGCTGGCCGGGTCGCCGGCTTCCTCGACGTGCAGGCGCAGCGCCTCCGGCGCCAGGCCGAGCGGCGCCGCCCAGTGGCGCAGGGCGATCAGCGCCGCGGTGTGGCGGCTGTGCTCCAGCGCCGGATCGGATTCCTCGCCGAAGGGCAGCGGCGCCAGCACGCCCATCAGCGTCACCCGCAGGCCCGGCTCGGCGACGCGGGCGCGGCGCAGCGCGGCGCGCAGCGCCTCGGCCAGCGCCTCGCGCTCGTCGGCCGGGTCGACCGCCACCAGCAGGTGCGGCGCATGCGCCAGATGGCCGGCCGGGGTGGCCGGCGCCGGCGCCGCGCGGCCGAAGGCGTGCAGCCAGCGCCGCACCACGGCCAGCGGCCCGGCGCGCTCGCGCCGCGCCGCCCGATCGGTCAGCGGGATCCGGTCGGGATGGGCCAGGTCGTGGGCCAGCTGCGCCGCGGTGGGGTAGCGCGCCTCGGGGTGGATCTCCAGGCAGCGCAGGATCGCCTCCTGCAGCCAGGGCGGCAGCTGCGGCGCGAGCGCCCGCGGCGGCGGCGGATCGGCATACAGGCGGCGGTGCATGGCCAGGCGGCTGGCCGGATTGCCGAAGGGCAGCGCGCCGGTGGCCAGCCGGTAGGCCAGCACGCCGAGGGCGAAGACATCGCTGCGCGGGTCCGAGCGGTTGCCCGCCAGCTGCTCGGGCGAGATGGCGATGCCGCTGCCGGCCGGCAGGCGGAACTCCTCGCCCACCAGGTCGGGCAGCTCGGCGTGGCGGGCCAGGCCGAAATCGATCAGCACCGCCGTGCCGTCGGCGCGCAGCAGCAGGTTCTCCGGCTTGATGTCGAGGTGGATGACGTTCTGCCGGTGCAGGTCGTGCACCGCCGCCGCGGCGGCGCCGACCAGGCGCGCCACCTCCCCGGCCGCCAGCGGCGCGCGGGCGGCCATCGCAGCGAAGGACTCGCCTGCGATGCGTTCCATCAGCAGCCACGGCCCCGCGTCGTCGCTGCCGGCCGCCAGCAGGCGCGGCACATGCGGCCCGGCCAGCCGGCCGAGGATCATCTGCTCCATCTCGAAGCCGACCAGGCAGCCCGGGTGGCTGCCGAACTCCAGGCGCGGGCGCTTCAGCAGCCGCGGCATCTCCCCCGCCGGCGCGTCGACGGCGTAGAGCCGCGCCATGCCGCCCTCGTGCAGCAGCGTGCCTTGCGGCGCGTTCACGTCCCGCTCCTCAGCCGCCAGGCCAGCCGCTCCGGCAGGCCGGCGGCGAGGATCTTCTGCGCCGCCGCCTCGCAATCGTAGGGCACCCGGTGGTGGGTCAGGGTGCCGGCCGCCTCGTCGTAGAGGGCGTAGCAGGCCGCCGGGTTGCCGTCGCGCGGCTGGCCGGCCGAGCCGACGATGACGAACCAGCGGCGGAACTCCGAGAGCGGCACCGCCACGCCCGGCACCGGGCGGAAGGGCCGCGGCAGGCCGGCCGGCATCGAGAAATACAGCTGCGGCTCGTGCACGTGGCCGGTGAAGAACAGGCGCGCCGCGCTGGCCTCGAAGCTGCGCGCCACGGTGTGGGCGTCGCTGGCGTAGATCCAGCGCCCGGGCTGGTCCATGCCGGCGTGGGCGAAGCAGCGCTCGCCCTCCTCGTGGATCAGCGGCAGGCCGGCGAGGAATTCCCGGTGGCGCGGGCCGAGCCGCTCGCGCGTCCAGTAGATGGCGTCGCGGGCGGCGAAGTGCATCGCCTCCAGCTGGCCGCCCAGGCAGGCCTCGTCGTGGTTGCCGCGCAGCGCCAGCGCGCCTTCCTCGACCATCCCGGCGATGATGTCCAGGCAGGCCAGCGGATCGGCGCCGTAGCCGACCAGGTCGCCGAGGAAGGCGAAGCGCCCGGCGCCGCGCCGCCGGGCGTGCGCCAGGCAGGCCTCGAGCGCCTCGAGGTTGCTGTGGATGTCGGCGAGGAGGGCGGTGCGCATGGAGTTTTCCGGATGTCCGGTGCATCATAAGGCTCAAGCCGGCCCTCCCGCCAGCCGTTAAGGAGGGGTATGCAAAGCGAATCTCCCGAAACGGGCACCTGCCTCAGCCTGCGCAACCCCGAGGAGCGCCGCGCCGTCGCCGAGGAGGCCGTCGCCCTGCACTACGACGACGACCCGGCGCTGGCCCGGCGCTACGGCCCGGCCGGCCGCGCCAAGTGCGTGGAGGACGCCGCCTACCACCTGGCCTACCTCGACGAGGCGGTGGCGAGCGGCGCGCCGGCGCTGTTCCTCGCCTACCTCGACTGGGTGCGCAGCCTGCTCGCCGGCCTGGGCGTGCCCGAGGCCGACCTGCGCGGCCAGCTCGCCGTGCTGCGCAGACTGACTTTTCCCCGCCTCGAGCACGACGCCGCCCATGCCGCCGACGCCATCCTCGACGCTGCCCTGCGCGCCTTCGAGGCGCCGCCGCGGCTGCCCGAGTGCTTCATCGACCCCGCCGCGCCGCTGGGCGTGCTGGCCGAGCGCTACCTCGCGGCCCTGATCGGCGGCGAGCGCAAGCGCGCCGCCGAGCTGGTGCTGGCGGCGGTCGAAGCCGGCACGCCGGTGGCCGACGTCTATCTCGAAGTCATCCAGCGCAGCCAGCGCGAGATCGGCCGGCTCTGGCAGCTGTCGCGCATCAGCGTCGGCCAGGAACATTTCTGCACCGCCGCCAGCCAGGCCATCATCGCCCGGCTCTACCCGCACATCTTCGCCGCCGAGCGCGCCGACGTGGTCGGCATCTCCGCCACCATGGTGGCGCATGTCGACGCCGTGCGCCGTCTGGTGCAGGGCATCCGCGACGACGCCCGCGGCCGCGCGGTCCGCATCCTGGTCGGCGGCTACCCCTTCAACCTCGCCGGCAGCCTGTGGCAGGCCGTCGGCGCCGACGGCTCGGCGCCGGATGCCCGCGCCGCCGTCCTCGCACAGGCAGACCCGGAAACCGCCGATCTCCCCCAGCGCCAGCGCGGCGATGGCCCGCAGCTCGGGCTGGTCCTCGACCACCAGGATGCGCTCAAGCGGCATGCCGGCGCTCCGCATCGGGCGGCCCCAGGGTGAAGCGGAAGGCCGCGCCCTCGCCGACCTTGCCCTCGGCGGCGATGCGGCCGCCGTGGCGCTCGACGGCGCGCGCCACCGAGGCCAGGCCGATGCCGCTGCCGGGGAAGTCCTCGGCGCGGTGCAGCCGCTGGAAGGGCCTGAACAGCCTGTCGGCGAAGCGCATGTCGAAGCCGGCGCCGTTGTCGCGCACCACGAACTCGGCGCTGCCGTCCGGCGCAGACCGGGTTTCGAAATCGATGCGCGCCTCCTCGCGCCGGGCGGTGTATTTCCAGGCGTTGCGGATCAGGTTGTCCACCACCACCCGTGCCAGGGTCGGGTCGGCCTGGACGATCAGGCCCGGGGCGATGTTCACCGCCACCCGGCGCTGCGGCTCCTCGCGGCGCAGTTCCTCGACGGTCTCCCGGGCATACAGGCCGAGATCCACCGTCATCGGGCTCATCTCGCTGCGCATCAGGCGCGAGAGCTCCAGCAGGTTGTCGATCAGCCCGCCCATGCGCTGGCTGGCGGCGCGGATGCGCCGCAGGTGGTCCTGGGCGTCGGCATCCAGCTTGTCCTGGTAGTCCTCCATCAGGATCTGGCTGAAGCCGTCGAGGCCGCGCAGCGGCGCCCGCAGGTCGTGGGCGACGGAATAGCTGAAGGCCTCCAGCTCCTTCACCGCCGCCTCCAGCTGGGCGGTGCGTTCGGCCACCCGCCGCTCCAGGCCGGTGTTGAGGGCCAGGATCCGCTCCTCGCTGCGGTGGCGCTCGGTGATGTCCCAGCAGGCGCCGGCCGCCGCCAGGCTGCCGCTGCCCGGATCGCGCCGGGCGTGGCCGCGGGCGGCCAGATGGCGCATCCCGCCGCCGGGCGTCTCGATGCGGTACTCGATGTCGAAGGCCGCGCCTTCGAAGGCGCAGCGCTCGAAGGCCTCGCGCGCCCGCTCGCGGTCGGGCGGCGGGACATGGCGCAGCAGCGCCGCCAGGCTGCACCCTTCGCCGGCCGGCAGGCCGTGCAGCGCCAGCAGCGCCTCGTCGCAGCCGAAGCGGTCGAGCGCCGGGTCGAAGTGCCAGGTGCCGATGTGGCCGGCGGCCAGCGCCTGGTCGAGGCGCTCGGCGAGATGGCGGATCTGTTTCTCCTGCAGCAGCCGCTCGGAGAGGTCGGCGAAGACGCCGACGTAGTGGCGGACGCGGCCGGCGCCGTCGCGCAAGGCGGTGATGGAGAGCATTTCCGGGTACAGCTCGCCCGACTTGCGGCGGTTCACGATCTCGCCGTGCCAGTGGCCCTCGCGCCGCAAGGTGTCCCACATGGCTTGGTAGGTGGCCTTGCTCTGGGCGCCCGACTGGAGGATGCGCGGGTTCTGGCCGAGGACCTCGGCTTCGGCGTAGCCGGTGATGCGGCTGAAGCCGGCGTTCACCCGAAGGATGTTGGCCTCGGCGTCGGTGATGGTGACGCCCTCGTTCATCTGTCGCAGGGCGCCGTCGGCCAGGCGCAGTTCGTCGTCGGCGCGGTTGAGGGCGCGGGCGGCGAACCAGGCCACAGCCGCCAGCAGCGCCAGGGAGAGGAAGATCATCAGCGCCAGGCCGAAGCCGGTGCCGTAGAGGCCGGCGCGCTCGCCCAGCAGGCGCAGCCAGGCCAGCGGCGGCAGGAGCGCGCCGAACAGCAGCATGCGCCGCGCCGCCTGGCCGCCCAGGCCGGGCGCGGCCAGCTCGCGCATGAAGCCCGCCTCCGGCCGCAGGCAGAGGGCGCCGGCGGCCAGCAGGACGAACAGCAGCGCGGTGTGCACCGCCATCGAGACAAAGGGCCCGACGCGGTACAGCGTTTCGGCGCCGAACAGATAGCCCAGCAGGCCGAGCAGGACGAAGCCGAGGGCGGTGTTGGCCTTCATGCTGGCCGCGCCGGGCAGCACGCGCTTGAGCGGCTCGCTGTCGGCGGCCCAGCCGGCCAGCACCAGCCCCCCGACGGCGGCGGCGCACAGCCCGGCGGCTGCGGCCAGGCGCCGCGTGGCGGGAACGGGACTCGGCTGCTCGGTCGGCATGTTCAGAGCCATTGACGCGATACCAAAGTTATACGGCGCGGCGGCCGCTTTCTTGAACGGGTTTACACGCATTACCCCTGCCGGCGTTGGGTGTATCATCGACCATCCAGCCCGCATACGAAAGGCCCGGCATGCCCACGGTCGATTACGGCGGCCCGGTCGCCGTCACCCGCGACATCTTCTGGGTCGGCTTCCACGACGCCGAAGCCGACATGCACTGCAACCCCTACCTCCTCGTCGACGACGAGGAAGCGGTGCTGATCGACTCCGGCTCGATCCCGCAGTTCCCGGTGATCATGCGCAAGATCATCGACGTCATCAACCCGGCGCAGATCTCCGTCGTCGTCGCCTCGCATCCCGATCCCGACGTCTGCAGCAACATGGCGGTGGTGGAAGACGTGGTCGAGCGCCCCGACCTGCGCATCGCCGCCCACGCCTATTCGCTGCGCCTGATCCGCTACTACGGCCTGCGCTCCACGCTGTATGCCGTGGACCAGCACGACTGGCGCCTGACCCTGAAGAGCGGCCGGGTGCTGGAATTCATCCCGACGCCGCACCTGCATTTCGCCGGCTCGATCGCCACCTGGGACGCGGCCACGCGCACGCTGTTCACCAGCGATCTCTTCGGCGCCATGGACCACGACTGGCAGCTCTTCGCCGACGGCAACTACGCGCCGGACATGAATTCCTGGCACGAGATGATCATGCCGGCGCGCGCCATGCTGAACGTCGTGCTGGACCGCTTCGCCGCCCTGCCGATCGCCCGCCTCTGCCCGCAGCACGGCTCGGTGATCGAGGGCGAGGCGGCGATCCGCGAGGCCATCGCCCATCTGCGCGCGCTGCCCTGCGGGCTGGATCTCTTGTAGGGGATCGACATGGCCGAGCGCATCACCGAGGTCAGCCGCGGCTACCAGAACGACATCCGCTCGATCAACCGCGA
>JADLGU010000223.1 GCA_020849155.1 Rhodocyclaceae bacterium
AGCATCGGAATCACCCGGCGCGGAAAATACACCGAATTGCCGCGCGCCATCGCTTCCCTGTCGAGCGCCATGCCGGGGCGCACATAGTGGCTGACATCGGCAATGGCGACGACGAGGCGCCATCCTTTGCCCTGTTTCTCGGCCCACACGGCGTCGTCGAAATCCTTGGCCGTCTCGCCGTCGATGGTCACCAGCGGCAGGTGGCGGAGGTCCTCGCGCACGCCGCCCTCCCATTTCCAGTCGCCCTTGCGCACCGCATCGGGCAGTTTCTTCGCCTCCGCCAGCGCCTCCTTCGAGAACTCGAAGGGCAGCTCGTGCTTCCTCAACGCAATCTCGATTTCCATGCCGGGATCGGCGTAGTTGCCGAGCACCTCGACCACCTTGCCGATCGGCTGGGAATGCTTCGACGGCTGCTCGATGATCTCGACCACCACCACCTGCCCGGCCAGGGGCTTCTGCTTGCCCCCCGGGGCGAGCAGGATGTCCTGGCTGATGCGCCGGTTCTCGGCCACCACGAACTGCACGCCATGCTCGCTGTGCACGCGGCCGACGAGGCGATGGTTGGCGCGCTCCAGCACCTCGACGATCTTCCCTTCCGGCCGGCCGCGGCGGTCCACGCCGACGATGCGCGCCATCACCCGGTCGCCGTGCAGCGCCTTGTCCATCTCCTTGGGGCCGAGGAACAGATCCAGCCCGTCTTCGTCGCGCACCAGAAAGCCGTAGCCGTCCGGATGCCCCTCGACGCGGCCGCGGATGAGGTCGGCCTTGTCGGGGATGAGATAGTCGCCGCGGCGGTTCTGCATGACCTGGCCGTCGCGCTGCATGGCGCCCAGCCGGCGCTGGAAGGCGTCGAACTCGTGCGTCGCGACTTCGAGGGTGGCCGCCAGCGACTCGAAGCTCAGCGGCACGCCGTGGTCGCGCAGGATCTGCATGACGTACTCGCGGCTGGGCAGCGGGAAATCGTACTTTCCGGCCTCCCGCTCATAGTGCGGATCGCGCTTGCGCGCCTTGCTCGGCTGGTTTGACAAAACGTTTCTTTCCTTTAAAATTGCGCCCTCTTTGCCCAGATGGCGGAATTGGTAGACGCACTAGGTTCAGGTCCTAGCGGTGGCAACACTGTGGAGGTTCGAGTCCTCTTCTGGGCACCAGACGCAAAGGAAAAAGCCGGTCGGCGACCGGCTTTTTTTACGCCCGTCACTTGAACGGGTGCCGCAGGACGATGGTTTCCTCGCGGTCCGGCCCGGTCGAGATCATGTCCACCGGCACGCCGCATAGCGCCTCCATGCGCTTCAGGTAATTCTGCGCGGCCTTCGGCAGCGCTTCGAAACGCTTCACGCCGACGGTGCTCTCGCTCCAGCCCGGCAGCGACTCGTAGACCGGTTCGCAGCGCTCGAGATCGTCGGCGCCGACCGGCAGGATGTCGGAGAAGCGGCCGTCGATGCGGTAGCCGGTGCAGATCTTCATCTCCTCGATGCCGTCCAGCACGTCGAGTTTGGTCACGCACAGGCCGGAAACGCCGTTGATCTGGATCGCGCGCTTCAGCGCCGCGGCGTCGAACCAGCCGCAGCGGCGCGCCCGCCCCGTGGTGGCGCCGAACTCGTGGCCGCGGGTGGCCATGTGCTTGCCGACCGGGTCGAGCTTGTCGACCGCGTCGTAGAGCTCGGTCGGGAACGGCCCGCCGCCGACGCGCGTGGTGTAGGCCTTGGTGATGCCCAGCACGTAGTGCAGCATGCCCGGGCCGACCCCGGCGCCGGCCGCCGCCGCGCCGGCCACGCAGTTCGACGAGGTGACATAGGGAAAGGTGCCGTGGTCGATGTCGAGCAGGGTGCCCTGCGCGCCTTCGAACAGGAGGTTGGCGCCGCCCTTGTGGGCATCGTAGAGCGCGCGCGGCACGTCGGCGATCATCCGCGTCAGGCGCGGCGCGATGGCCATCGCCCCCTCGAGCACGCGCTGGAAGTCGACCGCCTCGGCGCCGTGGTAGTTCTTCAGGACGTAGTTGTGATAGTCGAGGATCTCCGCCAGCTTCTCGGCGAAGCGCTTCGGCCGCAGCAGGTCCTGCAGGCGCAGGCCGCGCCGCGCCACCTTGTCTTCGTAGGCCGGACCGATGCCGCGGCCGGTGGTGCCGATCTTCTTGGCGCCCTTGGCCGCTTCGCGCGCCACATCGAGCGCCTGGTGGTAGGGCAGGATCAGCGGGCAGGCCTCGGAGATCTTCAGGCGCGCCTCGGCCTCGACGCCGGCCGCCTGCAGCTCGTCCAGCTCATGGATCAGGGCCTCGGGCGAAAGCACCACGCCGTTGCCGATGTAGCAGGTCACGCCTTCGCGCAGGATGCCGGAGGGCACCAGGTGCAGCACCGTCTTGCGTCCGCCGATGACCAGCGTGTGGCCGGCGTTATGGCCGCCCTGGAAACGCACCACGCCCTGGGCATGGTCGGTCAGCCAGTCTACGATCTTGCCCTTGCCCTCGTCACCCCATTGGGTGCCGATGACGACGACGTTCTTAGCCATTTCCTATGCTTCTCCCTGAATATTCTCGACAGTCCATTTGTCCGCACGCAGTACCAGTCGCCTGTCGCAGCCGGCCTCACGCCAGGTGCCCTCATGCCCCGGCAGCGCCTCGATGACAACCTCGCCGGCGGCGCGCAATGCCGCCACCGCTTCGCTCAAAGCGGCCTCCGCGCCCGCCGGGGCGAGGATCGCCCGGGTTTGGTCCTGCCGCCCTTCCAGCTGGCTCAGTTCGCGCAGATCGAGGCTGAACCCCGTCGCGGCGCGGCCACGTCCGAAGGCCTTGCCGACCTTGTCGTAGCGGCCGCCGAGGGCAATGGCACCGGGATGCCCGGCGCAATAGGCGGCGAACACGACGCCGCTGTGGTAGTGATAGCCGCGCAGGTCGGCCAGATCGAAGCTCACCGGCAGGTCAGGCAGCGTCGAGGCCAGTTTCCTCAGATCGCCGACGGCCTGCTCGATTTCAACGTCGCCCGGCAACAACCCCATGACCCGCTCCAGCGCTTCCGCGCCGCCATAGCACTCCGGCAGGGCCAGCAGGGCCGAGCGCACCGGCTCGGGCACCTCGCGCACCATCTCGCGCAGGTCGGGGATGTCCTTGGCCTGCAGCACTGCGAACAGTTCCTGCTCCAGCTCCGCCTCCAGGCCGCCCCGCGTCGAGAGCGCGCGGAACACGCCGACGTGCCCAAGGTCGATGCGCGTGGCCCGCACGCCGGCGATTTCCAACGCCCGCGCCAGCAGCCGGATCACCTCGGCATCGGCCTCGATGCCGGCGTGGCCGTAGAGCTCGGCGCCGATCTGCAGCGGCTCCCGGGTGGCGGTCAGCCCGGAAGGCAGGGCGTGCAGGACGCTGCCGCAGTAGCACAGGCGGGCCACCCCCCGGCGGTTGAGCAGGTGGGCGTCGATGCGGGCGACCTGCGGGGTGATGTCGGCGCGGATGCCCATGCTGCGGCCGGAGAGCTGATCCACCAGCTTGAAGGTGCGCAGGTCCATGTCGCGCCCGCTGCCGGTGAGCAGCGACTCGAGATACTCGAGCAGCGGCGGCATCACCAACTCATAGCCATGGAGGCCGAATTCGTCGAGCAGTGCGCGGCGCAGCCGTTCCACCCGCCGCGCCTCGACCGGCAGGACATCCTCGATGGACTCGGGCAGGAGCCAGCGGCGCATGATTATTTCAATATGAACAGGAGGACGATGCCGGCGACGATCGAAGACAAGCCGAGAAAGCGGATCTGGCCGTCGGCGAGCTCAGTGATGCGGCGAAACGTGTCCTTCCAGGCCTTCGGCGCAATGAAGGGCAGCAGGCCTTCGAGGACCAGCATGAGCGCGAATGCCGTCAGCAGGGTGGCCCACATCACTTCCCTTTGCCGGTGCTCTTCAGGTATTTGAAGAACTCGGAGCTGGGCTCGATCACCATCACGTCGCCCTTGTTGCGGAAGCTGGCGCGATAGGCTTCCAGGCTGCGATAGAAGGCATAGAACTCGGGGTTCTGGCCGAAGGCGGCGGCATAGATGGCGGCCGCCTTGGCGTCACCCTCGCCTTTCAGGCGCTGGGCGTCGCGGTAGGCCTCGGCGATGATGATCTCGCGCTGGCGGTCGGCGTCGGCCTTGATCTTCTCGGCCTCGGCGGCGCCCTTCGAGCGCAGCTCGTTGGCGACCCGCTTGCGCT